>NZ_CP094846.1:900000-1022500 GCF_022832975.1 Ornithobacterium rhinotracheale
AGAAGAAAAAGCAACCAATCATAATTAAAAGTGCCGCGTAGTTTTCTATACTTGTTTTAAAATTTAAGTAAAAACCTAAAATTAAAAGCAATAAAGCATGATACATCATGTAGCGCACCCCGACTTCAAAACTCATTAGTTTTTCAACCGAAAGAATTTTCTTGAATGCATGTGCCCCAAAGGCTCCTAATATGATGGAAGCCATGCCATAAGCGGCTCCTACGATAAGTGTAATTTGTTTCATTTTTTGTGTTTTTTATTTTCCTGCTACAAAATCTTTTAGGTAAAAAGGCTCAAAATAAGCCACATCTTCAAATTGTTGATTTTGGTATAATTTAAACGATTCTGCACACATATCTTTGGCCGATGGCAAACTTTCGGTGAGATAAGTGGCATTTTCAAGTTTTAAAATTTCACTGGCTTTGTTTGCGCCATCGCCCAAAACAATGATTTTCTTATCATTAAAGGCTTGGAGACTCGTTTTATCTAAAATTTTAGCATTCGTTTTTTCGATAATTTGCATTTGTGGGGTAAAAGTCGCTGTGTAGACTTCCTTTCGGCGGGCATCAATCATTGGGATAATGTAGTCTGCATTTTCATTTTCGACTGAACGCGCCAAAATTTCCAGAGAATTTAAACTCAACAACGGAATGTTTAATGAAAAACATAAGCCCTTTGCTGCCGAAACCCCGATGCGCAATCCTGTGTAGCTGCCAGGGCCTTTGCTCACGCAAACGGCGTCTAAATTTTCAAAAGATAAATCTTCTGCCTCTAGAGTCCATTGCATAAAACGGTGAAGCTTTTCGGCATGTTCATAATTCTCTTTGCTTTCCTCGCAAAGTGCCACCAGCTCGCCATCTCGTGCCACAGAGACCGAGCAATTGCGGGTGGAGGTTTCTATATTTAAAATTAAAGCCATTTTTTAATTAAATGTAATCGGTTTGTCTAAATAAAAATCAAGAACTTTTAAGCTGAAAATATAATTGTATTTAGCTTGTAAAAGTTCTGATTTTGCACTGAATAATCGTTCTGCTGCTTGATTGAAATCATACAGCGTGATTTTTCCTGCCTCTAAGCTTTTTTGAGCAAAATCCATGGATATTTCTGCGGATTTTACGGCCTCTTGCACGGCAATAAATTTTTGATAATTGCTCGAGGTGTTGAAATAAGCTTTTTGGATTTCTTCTTTGAGTTGTTGTTTTTTGATCTCAATATCTTTTTCGGCTATTTGTGCTTGCAATTCAGCATTTTCGACATTTAATTTGGTGAGGTTTTTATTAAAAATCGGAATATTGAGATTTAGCCCAAAATTATGTGTGTGATTATTCCACCATTGGTCAAAAAGCCTATCGGAATCAATGCCTTTGTTCAAATACGCTCGGTAATTGGTGCCAATACCATAAGAGGCAGAAAGACTTGGCCAGAATTCGGTTTTGGCTAATTCTATGTCTTTCAGGGAGCTTTGTGCTTTAATTTCAGCATTTTTAATCCTTGGTTGATTTTGATACGCGTATGCAATCACTTGGTCTATATTATCAATCAATTGTTGCGGATTTTCGCTTAAATTCAGCGTGAGCACATCAAAGCTTTTGGTGTCTTTTAGCTGTAAAAGTTGAGCTAAATTAAATAGAGCTTCTTGCACATTTACTTCGGCAGTTGCAACATTTTGCTTGCTACGCGCCAGTTGCGTTTTGGACTCGTAGACATTACTGAGTGGAATCGCCCCTCCGTTAAACAATTTTTGAATTTGTTCTAATTGATTTTCAGAAAGTTTTAATTTTTGTTGAAAGTTTAAAACCAATTCTTTTTGCAATAAAACATTCAAATATTGATTTAAAATTTGCAGCGTTAATTGATTTTCAAGTGCTTTTAAATCTTCTTGTGCCGCTTGTGCGTCGAGTTTAGCTTTCTCCTCGTTTAGTTTGAGCCTTCCATGATTGTAAAGCAACATATTGGCAGAAACCGACAATGAATTTTGGTATAATTGAAAGCCATTGGTTTTTCCCACATACTGCTGATTGGAGTTGGTAATCGGCACACCTTGCACCCCTGCAATTAGCCCATTTCCAATCGAGGCACTCACGGTAGGGAGTTTTTGGCGATTGGCAGCGGTTACACGATTATCGATCAATTGTGTGTTGATTTTATTCTGTTGAAGATTTAGATTATGCTTTTTGGCATAATCCACCATTTGCTCAAGCGACCATTGCTGATTTTGAGCAAAACCAAGGCTAAAAAGTCCACCAAAAACGAAAAGAAATGCTTTTTTCATGTGAAAACTAAAGGCAAAAAACTCAAAAAAATGAGTGGATTTAATATTTTAAAATAGTAACGATTTCTGTATTGCCAATTTTTTCTCTTCCTTTCAAAAAATCCAATTCAATCAAGAAATTAAACTGCGCAGGAATTGCTCCCACTTTGGTAACTAATTCTGCGCACGCAGCAGCGGTGCCTCCAGTAGCCAAAACATCGTCGTGAATGAGCACACGAGCCCCTTTTTCCAATTGCCCGTCTACCATTTCTAGCGTAGCTGCTCCGTATTCAAGTTCGTAAGAAGCTTCCACGGTAGGAGGGGGCAATTTTCCTTTTTTTCTAATCATGATAAAGGGAATGTCGAGCGCAAGTGCAATAGGGAGCCCTAAGATAAAACCACGACTCTCTATACCACAGACGGCATCCACTTTTCCTTTGGCTTGTTCTGCGAAATAAGCAATTACTTTTTCTGAAATTTCTGGTTTTTGGAAAACTCCACTGAAATCTTTGAATGAAATCCCTTTGTGTGGAAAATCTTCTACTACTCTTATGCAAGAGGCTACTTCTTGGGCTAGTGTCATAACAATTGATTAATAAAGGTGCAATTTAATAAATAATTGTATAATCTCAAATAAATACATTTTGTTTACATTTGCATTTCAATTGTAATTATGAAAGCATTTAAAAGAGTTTTAAGATACATCAGGCCCTACAAGTTAGATTTATTTCTCACAGTTTTATTTAATATATTATATTCCCTTTTTGCTATATTTTCAGTTTCTTCTTTATTTCCGATACTTAAGATTTTGTTTGACAATGTAGAGAAGAATGCTGCAAAAATCGTTGAGCCCGAGGGGGTAAGTCAATTCAGTTTTCAGCACGCTCAGTATCTTTTAAATAAATACATTGCAGAACAAATGCAGCTTCATGGTGAGTTAACGGTTTTAGCATGGATTTGTTTAGTCACAATAACTTTATTTTTGCTTAGAAATCTCTTTAGATACTTGGCGCAGTGCTATGTAATTTATTTAAAGTCAGGGATTTCAAAAGATATAAGAAACGATTTATATGCAAAAATTGTAAAACTTCCTGTCGCTTTTTTTACCGATCAGCGCAAAGGCGATTTGATGAGCCGTGTTTCTAGCGATGTAGATAATATTCAGCATTATAGTTTAAATCCACTGATTGAAATTTTTAGAGCTCCTTTCATGATTATAGCATCGCTGGTTATGTTGATTTATTTAAATGCTGGCTTAACACTCGTAGCATTCATTGTGTTGCCATTGATGGGAAGTGTTATTTCGCTGATATCTAAGAGTTTAAAGAAGTCGACGCACGAATCACAGAATTTACTAGGAAAATTAATTTCTAATGTAGAAGAAACTATAGCAGCCAATAAGATTATAAAAATTTTTAGTGCTGAAAATATATTAAAAAATCGTTTTTTTGCATTGAACAATTTATGGCGTAAAATTTTTAATAAAGTGGAAAGACGCTATGAGCTCTCTTCTCCTATGAGCGAAGTCTTGGGTTCGGTGACAATGATAATTCTAGTCTTTTACGGAGGGAAAGTTATTATTGAAGGAGGGGATTTAACAGGAGAGGCATTTTTAACCTTCATTGGTATTTTTTTTCAAATGCTTGATCCTGCTAAAAGTTTATCCAAAGCAGTGACTGATGTGTCCCGTGGAAATGCCTCAGCAGAGCGTGTTTTTGAAATTTTAGATGCAGAGATAGTTGTAGAGGATCAACCAAACGCAGTGAAAATTGAACATTTCGATCGCGAGATTGAATTTAGAAATGTAGGCTTTAGTTATGAAAAAGATACTCCAATTATCAAAAACTTTAATTTAACAATTAAGAAAGGAATGAGCGTGGCACTCGTGGGGCAATCTGGAAGTGGGAAATCTACAATTGCCAATTTGCTCGCAAGATTTTACGATCCGCAAGAAGGTGAAATTTTTGTCGATGGTGTGTCTATTAAAGATTTAAATTTAAAAGATTTTAGAAAACTCATGGGCATGGTAACGCAGGATTCCATTTTGTTTAACGATACAGTGTACAATAACATCGCTCTCGGAAAAGAAAATGCCACTCCAGAGGAAGTGCATCATGCAGCAGAAGTGGCCAATGCAAAGGAGTTTATCGAGAAATTACCTTTAAAATACGATGAGAACATCGGAGAAGGAGGAAGCAAACTTTCGGGCGGACAAAAGCAGCGTCTTTCCATTGCGCGTGCCGTGCTGAAAAACCCGCCAATTATGATTTTGGATGAAGCAACTTCGGCTCTCGATACGCATTCAGAGCGATTGGTGCAACAAGCGCTCGATTATATGATGCAGAACACGACTTCTTTGATGATTGCACACCGACTTTCAACTATTCAAAATGCGGATTTAATCGTGGTGATGGAGAACGGAGAAATCAAGGAGCAAGGCAAGCACGAAGAATTAATGGCTAAAGACGGAATGTATGCTCAATTGATTAAAATGCAGAATTTTGATAATCTTTAAAGCGATTTTTTAAAGGTTCCACATGCGTCATCACTTCGATGATTTTAGGATATTTTTCAATTAAAGTTTTCTTGACTTGGTGTGCAATGTCATGTCCTTGGCGCACGGTAATTTCACCATCTACAATTAAATGTATATCTATTATGTATTGTGTGCCTTGTTTGCGCACAAAACACTTTTCGGTAGCGTAGACTCCTGGGACATTTTTTGTTGTGTTTCTAATTTCAGACACAAAATCGTCGTATCGGTGTTCATCCATGATTTCGCCTAGCGCAGGACGGAAAATGCTATACGCGTTAAATAGTATAATACCACAAGCTACCAAAGCGGCCCAGTCGTCGGCAGCCTCATAACCTTTCCCCATAATTAAGGCAAAACTGATTCCGATAAAAGCCGCGAAGGAGGTGAGCGCATCGGCGCGATGGTGCCATGCATCTGCTTTTACAGAAGTGCTTTCACTCTCTTCGCCTGCACGCGCCGAGTATCGATAAAATAATTCTTTAGAAATAATAATACCAGCCAAGACATATAACGTAAAGCTTTTTGGCAATTCGTGGGGGGTACAGATATTTATAATGCTTTCTTTGGCAATAATCAAAGCAGAAATCACAAGAGAAATCACCACTACAAACGTCATTAAAGGTTCGGCGCGACCGTGTCCGTAAGGATGGTCTTTGTCGGGCGGCTTATGAGCATAATTAAATCCAAAAAACAAAAGCGTAGAAGAAATTACATCGGTTAAGGACTCAATAGCATCCGCCACGAGCGCGAAAGAGTTTCCGAAAATTCCGCTTAATAATTTGACGAAAAATAAAAACGAATTACCCAGAATTCCTAAAAATAGTGCGCTTTTGGCTTTATGTAGATTATGATTTTGCAAGATTATTTTAAGTTTAATGCTTGTATGCAAATTTGCCTAAAATTGAATGAATAAAAAAAGAATTCCTCAAAAATAATTTTAATATTAAATTTTAAGACTAAAAAAAGTATTTTTAAATAATTGAAAGTCAGTATTTTTCTGATGTTTTGGTGTGTGGTGCTGAAACTTAAATTTAACAAGAGTTTGTGAGATTTAAAACATTAATTAAAAAAATGTATTTATTTTTGCACCAAAATTTTATTGCCGATGCCCAAAAATTTAGTCATAGTAGAGTCACCTGCGAAAGCCAAAACCATTCAAAAATATTTAGGAAAAGACTTTGAAGTTCAGTCGAGTTTTGGTCATGTCGTGGATTTACCCAAAAAAAATATGGGGATTGATATCGAAAATCATTTTAAACCAAAATATGTGATATCGCCCGATAAACGCGAAGTGGTAAAGAAACTCAAGGAACTCTCTAACAAGGCAGAAACCGTGTGGCTCGCATCCGATGAAGACCGCGAAGGAGAAGCCATTGCATGGCATCTGTACAACGAATTAGACCTTAAAAAGAAAGATACGAAAAGAATCGTTTTCAACGAAATTACGAAAAAAGCGATTTTAAATGCTGTAGAAAATCCACGCACTATAGATGAAGATTTGGTAAATGCGCAACAAGCACGCCGTATCCTTGATCGTTTGGTGGGATTTGAAATGTCGCCCGTTTTATGGAAAAAAGTAAAACCAGGATTATCGGCAGGGCGCGTTCAGTCTGTGGCAGTGCGATTAATCGTAGAGCGCGAAAAGGAAATTATGGCATTTGAGCCAGAAAATAGTTTCCGTTTTGTGGCTGAATTTGTATTGGAAACAGGAGAAGTATTCGAGGCAAACTTAAACACAGAATTTGAAAACTACGAAGCGGCAAAAGATTTTATAGAAAAATGTGCAAAAGCCGATTTTTCTGTTTCTGATGTGGAAACCAAACCTGGCAAACGCTCTCCTGCACCGCCGTTTACTACTTCAACTTTACAGCAAGAGGCGTCGAGAAAATTAGGATTTTCGGTTTCGCGTACCATGAGCGTAGCACAGCAGCTTTATGAACAAGGGATGATTACCTACATGCGTACCGATAGTGTAAACTTATCGGACGACGCGCTAGCTGCAGCACGACAAGTGGTGAATGATGAATATGGAGCAAAATATGCTAAAACCCGAAAATTTAAAAGCAAAACCAAAGGAGCGCAGGAAGCGCACGAAGCAATTCGTCCTACCAATTTGGCAAGACACCATGCAGGAATGGATTCGGCGCAGAATCGTTTATACGATTTAATATATAAAAGAACCCTTGCAAGCCAAATGGCAGATGCCGAGTTGGAGCGCACAACCATTAGCGTAGAAAATAATCAATCGAGTAAACATATTTTTAGAGGAAAAGGTGAAGTGGTGCTTTTCGACGGATTCTTGAAAGTGTACCAAGAGAGTAGAGAAGATGATGACGAAGTGGTGCAACCCCAAGGAATGACTCTTTTGCCAAAAGTATCCGTAGGCGAACAATTAAATGTGAATTTAATCAAAGGAATTGAGAAATTTACTCGCCATGCGCCGCGCTATTCAGAAGCGACTCTGGTGCGCCAATTGGAGGAATTAGGTATCGGTCGTCCGTCTACCTATGCGCCTACGATTTCAACCATTCAGAAAAGAGATTATGTAGAATTAAATAATTCAGAAGGTGAGGAGCGTGCAATCCGAACTTTGGTCTTGAAAAAAGGTGAAGTAAAGGAAGTGCCAGAAACAGAAAGATTTGGTACAGAAAAAAATAAATTAAAGCCTACTGATGTGGGAATTGTGGTCAATGATTTCTTGGTTGAGTATTTCAAAAATATTATGGATTATCAATTCACCGCTAAGGTAGAAGAAGATTTTGATGAAATTGCGGCAGGAAAAGAAGATTGGACCAAAGTTTTGGGCGATTTTTACAAAGGATTTCATGAAAATGTAGAAGAGGTAGAAGAAAACGCTACTCGTGCTACAGGAGAAAGACTTCTAGGAACGGATCCAAAATCAGGCAAAAATGTCTATGCGCGAATTGGTAGATATGGTGCCATGGTGCAAATTGGTGAAGCAGAAGACGAAGAAAAACCAAAATTTGCAGGATTAAATCCAGATCAAAATATTTCTACCATTACCTTAGATGAAGCGTTGAAACTTTTTGATTTGCCAAAAGAATTAGGTAAATATAAGGGTGAAATAGTTGAGGTGAATGTAGGAAGATACGGGCCGTATGTGAAATTCGGTAAAAAATACATTTCTCTAGATAAAAACGAAGACCCGCACGAAGTAGAATTTGATAGAGCTAAGGAAATTATTGATGCCAAACTTGCAGAAGAAGCGCCCATTGCTGTTTACGAAGGGCATGAAGTAACACGCGGAAAAGGAAGATTTGGACCATTTATCAAATGGAATGAATGGTTTATCAATGTCAATAAAAAGTATGATTTTGATAATTTATCTCAGTCAGACATCAAAGAATTGATTGAAGATAAAAAGAAAAAAGAAGCCGAGAAAGTTGTAAAGAATTGGGAAACAGAAGGCATCCGTATTGAAAAAGCGCGTTGGAAACGCCACAACATCATCCAAGGAAAATTGAAAGTGGAAGTTGGCAAAGAAGTTAATGTAGCAAACATGTCGCTTGAAGATGCGCAAAAAATCTTGGAAAACGCAAAACCCAAAAAAGCAACCAAGAAAACGGCAGCTAAAAAGGCAACGACCAAGAAAATAACCGCCAAAAAATCTACGAAAAAAACTAAGAAAACGAAATAATGGATTTTCAGGATATTTTGCTACCCATTCCCCAAGAGTTGAAAGACTATGCTCAAATGATGAGCAAGTATATGATTGGTTCTCATGTTAGGTTTGAATTAGATGAGGATTTTGGAGAACACGCCATTGTGCTTTTGTCGATAGCGGAATACGATAGTTTCGGAAATCGAGATGCTGATCCATTCTTTTCGGAGGTAAGGAGAAAGTTTTATCAATTATCTATCAGTAATTGGAAAACTCCATTTTATGATTTGGGAAGTGTAGCTGTGAGTGAGCATTTTATAGATACTTGTGCAGATGTGGAGGATATCGTTCGTCAATTTTCTGAACATAAAGTTTCTTTAATATTGCTAGGAGGAACGCAAGCTTTAAGCTATCCCGTGTATAAAGGAATCAATAAAAAGTGGGTAAATGTAGCTTGCATTGATTATAAGCTTGATATAGATGCAGCAAATGGAAAATTAACTCACGATAATTTTATTACCCACATGATTTTGGGAGACGAGCAAAAGTTGCTGGAATATAACAATATAGCTAACCAAGCACCATACAATGCAGCCGAGGAGTTTGATGTCTTGGAGCAATTGAATTTTGAGAGTTTACGCTTAGGCAAGTTAACAGAAGATTTGAGCCAAGCAGAGCCGTTATTGAGAGAGAAGGATCTATTGTCTGTTGATTTTTCAGCCGTGCAATCATCGTCATTTAATGCGCCATTAGTGCATACCGCTAATGGATTAAACGAGCGGGAAATTTGCGGATTGATGCGTTATGCGGGATTGAGCCCAACCATCAAAAATGTACATTTGTCAAATTCCTATTTGCTTGACTTGGCAGATGCGAGTTTGGCATCAGAAATGCTATGGTATTTTATGGACGCAAAAAATAATATGAAAAATGACTCTGAAAAAGAAAAATTCAGAGTTCTCTATGACGATGGAGAAGTGGTG
The DNA here is from genome assembly GCF_022832975.1 of Ornithobacterium rhinotracheale. Taxonomy (NCBI): domain Bacteria; kingdom Pseudomonadati; phylum Bacteroidota; class Flavobacteriia; order Flavobacteriales; family Weeksellaceae; genus Ornithobacterium; species Ornithobacterium rhinotracheale. The sequence continues at coordinate 909,393 of NZ_CP094846.1, forward strand.
TTTTACAAATCAGTAAACTCGGAGCGTTGGTGGATAGAAGTTACAATAGACGAAGTAAAAAAAATGTTACCATGTAGTGAGGCGGATTATAGAGCAACGCTGGATGGAAACCTACCAGAAAAGTGGTTTAAGTTTTATAAAAGGTTTTATTAAGATTTTATTTTGAAATTAGGAAGAATTTAGCTCTAAAAATCAATAGATAGTATTTATTTTTGGGTAGTTCAAAAAAATATAATAGTTTTACAAACTCTAAAAAGAAGAGTCAAATGATAAGAATTTATTTAGCTGTATTTATGGCAATTACTCTGACTTCTTGTAATATGTTCAATGGAAAGAAGAAGTCATCTAATGACAGGGGAATGATAATCCCTAGCAATAGATCAAAAAGTTTTATTCCTCAGCGTCCTGTAGGAATGGTGCCGATACCAAGTGGTTCTTTTGTAATGGGGCAAACCGACTACGATTTTGCTCAACAGCGCAATGCTTCTCCTAAAACAGTTTCAGTTTCAGGCTTTTTTATGGATGAAACAGAAATCACCAATGATATGTACCATGATTTCGTAAATTATGTAAGAGATTCCATTGTAAGACAACGATTGGCCGAAAGAGCCAATGAGTTAGGCTATAGTGGTGGAGATAATCAAGGACAAAGTGGTATTGCTGAATATGCCTTTAAAGTAAGAACAAATGAGAAAGGAGATCCTTCTGCTTATGATCAGTACATCAACGAGATGGCAGATGGTAGAAGTGGTTACGATACAGAACGCCAATTGAATTGGGATATTCCAATTATTTGGGACAAATATGAGTATCCAGATAGAGATTATGTAGAGGTGATGGAAAGTATGTACTATCCGCCAGAAGATCGTTTTAATGGAGAAAGATTGATTGATGTAAGAAAGCTCAATTATGTGTTTACGGAAATAGATAAAAACAAAGCTGCTCAATTTGCTAAAAGTGGAAAAACAAGAAGAGACTTTGTTACGACCGATACAATTAATGTATATCCAGATACTACTGTTTGGGTTAGAGACTTTAATTATGCTTATAACGATCCCCTACATCAAGATTATTTTTGGAATACAGCGTATTCTAAATACCCAGTAGTAGGCGTTTCGTGGGATCAAGCAAGAGGGTTCTGTGCCTATAGAACAGATAAGCATAGAAAATATAATAGCTCTAGAAAAAATAAATCAGCAAGTGATGTTATAGTTTACCGCCTACCAACTGAGGTTGAATGGGAATATGCTGCAAGAGGAGGCTTGCAAGATGCACCATATCCTTGGGGAGGTCCTTATTTAATGGATAGTAGAGGTTGCTATTTGGCTAACTTTAAACCAAAACGAGGTGATTATGTAGAAGATTGCTGTTCAAAATCCAAAAAACAAGGATTTATTTATACAGCACCCGTAAAATCATTCTATCCTAATGATTACGGATTGTATGACATGGCAGGTAATGTCGCTGAATGGACACAATCACCTTACGGAACCACTTCAAGTGAATACACCTCAACCCTAAATCCTTATTTAGGAGCAGGAAAAGAAAATAGAAAGAAAACAGTGAAAGGTGGCTCATGGAAAGATGTAGGCTATTTGCTAATGGTAGCGAATCGAGAATATGAAGATAAAGATTCAGCAAGAAGCTACATTGGATTCAGAACAGTTCAATCTATCCCAGAAGGTGCTGATGTAAACTATAGAAGAACTAAATAATATTAAAAAAAATCAAGCAAAAAATTAAATCATAATAAAATTATGGCAGCAAAAACTAAAAAGAAAGATGTAATATTAAACATGGTATACTCCTTAGGAGCAGCTGTGGTAATTATAGGTGCGTTATTTAAAATTAACCACTGGGGAATTGGTCCAATAAATGGTTCGCTAGTCTTAGCAATAGGTTTAGGTGTAGAGGCTCTTATCTTTATAGTCTTTGCATTCGATCCACCAGCAGGAGAGTATGATTGGGAAAAAGCTTATCCAGAACTAGCTGATCCAAATGCAAAACCAGTAGCAAGAAAACAAAATTTAGCCGTAGAACCACAAGTTACAGAGGCATCTTTGAGTGCAAAATTAGACAAAATGTTAGCCGATGCGAAACTTGATACTGCTTTGATGTCTAGATTAAAAGATGGAATCAACAGTTTTAGTGCTACGGTTGAAGAGATTAATAAAACAGTAGATGCTTCCAAAAATACTCAGAAATATGGCGATCAGCTAGCGTTGGCAGCCAATCACATGGAGTCTCTAAATTCATTGTATCAAGTACAGTTAGAAAATGGTAAGAAACAAGTAGAATTAAATCAAAAATTCATCAATGAAATGCAAAAATCTGCTTCAGGTTCAGAGCAGTTTATGGCAGAGATGAATAAACTTACTAAAAACGTAAATGATTTAAATAAAGTTTACGGTGGTATGTTATCTGCAATGAGACAACCAAATGCATAATTCATTTTAATTATTAATTCTACAAAGATTTAAACCATGGCAAAGGGAAAATTACCACCACGCCAGAAGATGATCAACTTGATGTATCTAATCTTCATAGCTATGTTGGCCATGCAGATAGATAGAGAGGTGTTGAGAAGTTTTGAGGGCGTAAATACTTCGCTTACTGATGCAACTGCATTGGCAAGTGAAAACAACAATACTTTTTACGATCAAATTAAAAATAAAGCGAAAGACGATTCTGATTACCAGAAAGTTCAAGTAAAAGCCGAGGAGGTAAAAGCTAAATCAAACGAAGTTTTTCAAGCAATCGAAGCGGTAAAACAAAAATTGATTACAGAAACTGGCTATAAAGCACCAAAAGATGGAGAAGAAACTAGCTACAATTCATTGCAGAATACAGATGCAGTAACCAATTTATTCTTCCGTGCTCAAGAGCCGTCAGAGACAGGCGCAGAGCTTAAAAATAAAATCAATCAATATCATGATTTTATGCTCTCTCAATACACAAGCGATAGAGATAAATCTCGCGTGAATCAATTGTTTAGTACAGAGGGTGAGGCTAAAAAAGAATGGTTGTATAAAATGTTCTATAATCAACCAATGGTTGCAGCACTTACTAATTTATCTAAAATCCAGTCAGATGTTAGAACAGAAGAAGGTAACTTAGTGCGTAACCTATTGTCAGATAAATTAGAAGACGAAATTCAATTAAAAGCTTTCCAACCGATTGTTGATATTCCACCAATCGTCAAGAAAGGAGATAAAGTTTTGGCCAATATAGCATTTGGTGCTTATGATAATACTTTGCAAGGTTCTGTTACTGCCAATGGTAGACAAATAGCATTGACAAATGGTAGAGCTACTTTTGATTTGAATACATCTACAGATGGAACACAAACCATTAGAGGTACAATGTCGTATAGAAAACCAGATGGTTCTACAGAGACAATGCCTTTTGAGCGTAGTTACCAAGTTGTGAGCGAAACTTTAGCAAGAGCTCCAAAAGGAGGTTCTATCTCTGCTGATAAAATGAATGTTGTATATCGTGGAGTGACTAATCCAATTACTGCAACTATAAATGGTGCAGATGGACCAATCAATATGACGGCTTCTACTGGTTCACTTAGTGGATCAAACGGAAAATACAATTACCGCGTTTCATCTGGAAACACCGTAGTGTTTACCGCAAGTGCTAAAACATCAAGTGGAGCAGTTGTAACAGAGAAAAAAGAATTTAGAATTAAGCCAGTTCCACCGCCACAAGGTCAAATTCGTGGAAAAAATTCGCTTACAACATCGGTGAGTTCATTACCAAGGCTCACTGTAGAGGCTGCTATACCTAATTTTGAATTCCCTGTCAGCTTTACAGTTAAAAGTTTCAAAGTTAAAGTACCAGGGCAAAAAACAATTAGTGTATCTGGCAATAGCATGAGCGGAGCTGAAAGAGTTCTTAGAAATGTCAAATCAGGAGATGCAGTAAACATATTTGATATAGAAGCTACAGCTTCAGGAATTGATGGTCGTGTGCCTAATATTTCACCTGTAGTAATTGATGTTCAATAGGATTTTGAAATAAAAATATGACTTTTATGAAAACGAAATATAAAATTTTAAATATAGTATTCCTTTTAATTGGAATTGTAGCAATCAATGCCCAATCAGTGTTGAATGCAAAATCTCCCGAGGAACTTAGAAAAATGAGAGAGGAAAATGTTTCCATTAATTCAAAAGGTGATACTATTCAAAATGCAGATGAGCCATTGCCTTACGGTTATATTGAGGACAATGATGTATTATGGTCTAAAGTAGTTTGGGAAATTATTGATATGAACGAAAAATTAAATCAGCCATATTATAATTCATCCAATGGAATTGCCTATAGCACACTATCACTTTTTGACGCGTTAAAAAAAGGAATTGAAAGTGGTGAAATCAAAGAAGTTTACGACGATGAATTCTTTGAACATAAATTGACTCCACAAGATGCTTTAAACTCATTATCTAGAACAGATACTACAGATTGGTACTATGAGCAAAAAGATGCTGGTGTAGATATGAGCAAAATACAGGACAATGGTATAGATTATTATCCAGTAGGAAGTGATAAAGTTAAAATGATAAAGATTAAGGGTATGTGGTATATTGATCGTAGATTGGGCGAAATGCGTTATCGTATATTGGGACTTTCTATGATGGGGCCAGATGCGCAATCTATGGGTAGAGGTTTTGAAGGAGCAGATGATTATGTTGATTTATTCTGGATATGGTATCCAGATGCGCGTAAGGTGCTTAATCGCTATAAGGTATTTAATCCTAAAAACGCGGCATCTAAGGTTACTTTTGATGATATGTTGAATGGAAGGAGATTTAATACTGTGATTTATAAAACGAGTGATATGGTAGGAAATCGTAGTATAGATCAATTCATTCCAAAAGATGCTCAAGCGCAATTAGAAGCAAGCCGAAGAATAAAAGAAGAAATTCTGCAGAAGGAAAACGAAATGTGGAATTACTGATATTTGAAAGGTATTGCCAAAATATGACAAATATAATCCCGATATGTTAGCATATCGGGATATTTTTGTCTTAAATTTACCCTATGAAAACGCAATACCTATTAGTAGGCTATGGAATAGCCAATGTTTGTTTCGCTAAATATTGTGTAGAAAACAAACATTCTTTTATAATTTTTGATGATCAAAAAATCACAGCTTCTAATGTGGCCGCAGGAGTGGTAAACCCTATAGTTCTCAAAAGATTTACGCCCGTTTGGCAGGCCATTGAACAAATGGATTTATTGAAAAAAACTTTCGGTGAATTTACAGAGCTTTTGGGCAATAAATATTTTCATGAAATGCCCATTTATCGTGTTTTGGCAAACGATAAAGAAGCAGAAATTTGGCATAGAAAAATCCAAGAAAATACAATTTTAGAAAAGTATTTAGCACCCAAAATAATCGATAATAAGTACGAAAGCCTAAAAGCCGAACATGGATTTGGTACCATGAAAGAAACAGGCTATGTAGATATTACCCAACTTTTAGCCGATTTTAAAAATCAATATAAAGAGCATTTTAGAAACGAAAAATTTGATTATGCTAAATTGGATGTAGAAAACAATACCTACGAAGATATAATTTTTGATAAAATTGTGTTTGCCGAAGGTTCTAAAGTTTCTGCTAATCCATATTTTAATTTTATTCCTGTAGTGCCCAATAAAGGTCAAGTGTTGAAAATCAGAACCGAGGAGAGTTTGCCGCGTGCCATTGTAAAATCCAAATGTTTCTTGATGCCGATTGGCAAACACGAGTATTATGTAGGCGCTACCTATAATAGAGAATTCGAAAATGATGAAGCTACAATAGAGGATAGAGAAAAACTAGAAGAGCAACTAGCTCACTTCTATACAAAACGATTTCAAATTATAGATGAAAAAGTGGGGATACGCCCTACCGTACCCGATCACAAGCCTATCATAGGTCAGCACCCAGAATATTCAAATTTGTATGTTTTAAACGGTTTAGGAACGCGCGGAACATTCAACGGGCCAGCTATGTCCAAAGCCTTGTACGAATCCATAGAACAAGATAAACCGATTGATCCACTAATAGATATCAAAAGATTTTTGTAAAAAAAAAACCGCTTTTTAGCGGTTTTTTTATGTTCTGAAAAAAATGATTTTGAGCTATTTTAGTAGTTTAATTTAAAAAATCATTCCAATATTGTACTTACAAACTAAATAATGTATTTTTGCCCCTATGTTACAAGCGCAAAATGTTGGAGTACACTTCGCGGGCAATTATTTGTTTGACGGAGTAACTTTTAGAATCAATAAAGGCGATCGCGTGGGGCTCGCTGGTAAAAACGGAGCAGGGAAATCTACCTTGCTAAAAATCCTTTCAAGAAAACAAAATCCTACCGAGGGAGAAGTAGTTTATGAAGGGCAAATCAGTGTGGGCTATTTGTCGCAAGATATTGATTTTGAAGAGGGACGCACCGTGTGGGAAGAAGCCCAACAAGCCTTTGAACAGCTCAATTATTTGCAGCAGCGCATAGACGAGGTCAATCACCAATTGGCAACACGCACCGATTACGAGAGCGATGAATATCATGACTTAATCCATGATATCAGTCATTTAACAGAGCGCTACACTATGCTCGGTGGCTACGCCAAAGATGCTGATATCGAGAAAGTTTTAAAAGGTTTAGGATTTAAAGATTCGGATTTCAATCGTTTAACTTCGGAGTTCTCAGGCGGGTGGCGTATGCGCGTGGAATTAGCCAAATTATTACTCCAAAAACACGATGTGATGTTGCTCGATGAGCCGACCAACCACTTGGACATCGATTCCATTTTGTGGTTAGAAGATTTTTTGAAAGGCTACGAGGGAGCTGTGATTTTGGTATCGCACGACAAATTATTTTTAGACAATGTAACCAATCGCACGCTCGAGGTGGCAAACAAGCGTATTCACGATTATAAGGCAAATTACACCAAATACATTCAGCTACGAGATGAACGCCGTGAGCAACTCAAAGCCGAGAAGAAAAATCAAGAACAATTTATAAAACACACCGAGCAATTAATTGATAAATTTAGAGCCAAAGCCTCCAAAGCTTCAACGGCTAAATCTTTGCAAAAGAAATTGGAGCGTATCGACATTATCGAAGTCGAAAACGAAGATGTGCACAGCATGAACATCAATTTTGAGGCATCTCAACGCTCTGGCAAAGTGGTGTTTAATCTCGAAAATGTGAAAAAAGCATTTGGAGACCATACGATTTTTAGCAATGTAAACCTTGAAATCGTGCGAGGCGAAAAGGTGGCTTTTGTGGGACAAAACGGACAAGGGAAAACCACGCTGGCACGCTGCATCGTGGGCGAACTGGATTTTGAGGGCAAAATCAAACATGGGCACAATGTAGAAGTAGGGTATTTTGCACAGAATCAGCATCATGTGTTAGTGGATACGCGTACAGTGCTAGAAGAAGCAGAGCATGCCGCCAATGAAAATACAAGACCACGAGTGCGTGATGTTTTAGGCGCATTTTTATTTAGTGGAGAAGCAGCCGAGAAAAAAGTGAAAGTCCTTTCAGGAGGTGAGCGAAATCGTTTAGCTTTGGCCAAATTACTTTTGCATCCATCGAATGTTTTAATCATGGACGAGCCTACGAACCACTTGGATATTCAGTCTAAAGAGATTTTGAAAAACGCACTGAACAACTATGAGGGAACTTTAATTTTAGTTTCTCACGACCGTGAGTTTTTAAGCGGATTGGCAGATAAGATTGTGGAATTTAAAGACGGAGAAGTCAAAGAATTTTTAGGCAATATCGATGAATATCTAGAGTATAGAAAAGCATCGAATATGCGCGAAATCGAAAAGGTGGAACAGAAAAAAGAAACGACTAAACCCGTTGAAGTTCAGCCTGAAAGAAAAGAAGATAAACGAATTAAAAATAAAATTAGTAACTTAGAGGCAGAAATAGCTAAAATCGAAGAAGAAATTGCTAGTTTAGAACAAAAATTTATGCAAGAAAATCCAAGCGAGGAGCAATTGGCAAATTATGAAGCTTTAAAAAATAATTTGCAAGAAAAAATGCAGAATTGGGAGGATTTATCTGAACAACTTTAAAAAATAACTAATTTATGAGCAAATCAAATAAAACCATTGCAGGATATCATATTTTAATGTTGCTTTCAACCATCGACGAGGACTTTGATTCTCGTGCCGATAATATCATTCGCGAGTATTTAAGCGATGAGTCGCCTTTCCCTTTAAATCTTGATCAAGATTTAGAAGAAATCATCAATCTTGAAAGCACAGAATTAGAAAAACATTTTGTGAGCAAAGTAGAAGATTTCTACGATGATTCAACACCAGAGGAGCGTGAGCAATTCATCGAAGTTGCCAAAAAGCTCATTCGTGCCGATGAGGATATTACTGATTGCGAAAATGCGTTTTACAAAATATTATTAAAGACTTTTAGAGCAAAAGACCAAGCGCAAGCATAAATTTAAATTTTAGGCAGTTTTTACGCTTGATTAAAAATCCTTAAATTTGCCAAAAGTCGGAAAAAACGATAATTTTTAATATTAAATCAAACAGAAATAAATGTTTCAAAGCTTACAAGATAAATTAGATAATGCCTTGCACACGCTCAAAGGGCACGGGCATATTTCAGAAATAAATGTTGCAGAAACCATCAAGGAAATCAGACGCGCACTTGTAGATGCCGATGTTAGCTACAAAGTGGCCAAAGATTTCACTAATAAAGTAAAAGACAAAGCCATAGGTCAAAATGTATTAACAACCTTGAATCCAGGGCAGTTGATGACCAAAATCGTGCACGACGAAATGGCCGAACTTATGGGAGGAGAAACCCAAGAATTGGATGTTTCTGCCAACCCAACTATTATCTTAATTGCTGGTTTGCAAGGTTCTGGTAAAACCACATTTTCAGGTAAATTGGCGCAGTTTCTTAAAAAGAAAAAGAGCAAAAAACCACTTTTGGTAGCAGGCGATGTGTATCGTCCTGCAGCGATTGATCAGCTAAAAGTTTTAGGCGAGCAGATTGATGTGCCAGTTTACACCGAGGAGGGAAACAAAAATCCTGTGGAAATTGCTCAAAATGCTTTACAACAAGCCAAACAAAACAACAATAATGTAATCATTGTGGATACCGCAGGGCGCTTAGCTATAGACGAGGCAATGATGCAGGAAATCCGAAATGTGCACCAAGCCATTAAGCCAACCGAAACCCTTTTTGTAGTGGATTCGATGACGGGGCAAGATGCCGTGAATACGGCAAAGGCTTTTAACGAAGTGCTTGATTATGATGGAGTAGTTCTCACAAAATTAGATGGTGATACCCGTGGTGGTGCAGCACTTACGATTCGCACCGTGGTAGATAAACCTATCAAATTTATCTCAACTGGCGAGAAGCTAGACAAACTAGATGTGTTCCACCCAAGCCGTATGGCAGACAGAATTTTGGGAATGGGAGATGTGGTTTCCCTTGTAGAAAGAGCACAAGAACAATTTGATGAAGAGGAGGCAAGAAGATTACAAAAGAAAATTGCTAAAAATAAATTTGATTTTAATGATTTCTTAAAACAAATCAAGCAAATCAAGCGTATGGGGAACATGAAAGACCTCCTAGGTATGATTCCAGGGGCAGGAAAAGCCTTGAAAGGAATCGAAATCGACGATGATGCCTTTAAACATGTAGAAGCCATCATCTACTCAATGACAAATCAGGAGAGAGAAAACCCAAATATAATTGATGCAAGCCGTAAACGCCGTATAGCTAAGGGCTGCGGGCGTTCTGTGCAAGATGTGAATCAATTGCTAAAACAATTCTCACAAATGGGCAAAATGATGAAATTTATGCAATCTAGCCAAGGAAAAGCTATGATGAAGATGATGGGAAATAAAATCCCTGGCATGATTTAAGCCAAGCTGATATGGCACATAAAACAGCTGCCGTCAGTTGGTAGAATTCGACTGGTCGTCAATATGGAGCTAGATCCCCTGAAGTCAGGAAATGGATGAAAAACTCAAGAAATTATGAACTTGAACATTTCTCCATTAACCGTTCCGAAGGTGCAAAAATCAGAGAAACATATTTACCACCACTAAAATAATAGGAGTTAAAAATGGCTATAATGACCACTGAAGAAGTTAAAATTTTTGTATCAAAACTGCAAGAAATAGGAAATATTGAAAACCCTCATGATCGATTAAAAAATTTCATTGAATATTGGGAAAAATTGCCAGAACCAAAATTTAATCAACCTGAACAAATTGCAGAATTAATTATATACTGCATATTTGAAGAACTAATGGATTTGGATGATTATACAAAAGCTAAATTATGGGCTGAAAGAGGCATGCTTACAAGTAGAGCTAAAAGTTCCTATTCTTCATATGAATATATTCAACTAGGTCGAGTTTGTTATGAACTTAAAGAATATGATGAAGCCATGAAATATTTTTCCATTGCTTATGAGCGAGGGAAAAAACGAGCTTTTAAAGAGTTTGATAAAAAATACTGGGAATTTTATTCCAAAAACAAAAAATAACTCGTAGGGAAAGTCTCCTATTGATAGAAAATTTCAATAATCAAGGTAAATTAACGATGAATAAACAAAATTTATTTTTGCTAAAAAACATCATCTCAGAAACTAATTTTTTTAACTTCATGGAGAAAATAAATGAAGAGGATTTTTTCAATCTGAGAGAAGACGAGAGCTTTGAAAGACTTTGGTTGGAAATTTTAAAAAGGATAACAAATGAAATTCAAAAATATAGAACAAGCAATTATCGCATTTAAAAAAAATGCGGAACTACATGGGAAAGCAACTCTAACAGGAGAATATAAGGTTGTTAATAAAAGTTATAAAGAAATACAAAAGGCAAAAGAGTTTCTTCTTTCAGAAAATAAATTAGATGATTTACAATGCTTATTAAATGATAGCTCTAGCTCTGTTATAAGTTGGGCTGCAAGTTATTTATTGTTTAGTGAAAAGTATTCTGAACTTAGCCAAAAAAAACTTGAAGATATAGGTTCTGGTTCTGGAATTCTAGCATCAGATGCAAGACAAATACTAGAAGAGTGGAAACTAGGTAATTTAAGCTTAGAAAATTAAGCAAGATCCGTAGAACAAGCAATTATCCATCACAAAGAATTAGGCGGAATAAAGAGTAAAAATGAAATTAATACAAATGAATATTTTATGAAAGTTTATGAACTAAAGCGTAATTTTGATGAGTCTGGTGGTTTTGTTCTACGCTTACCACCGGAAAAAGCACTTGATAAATTTAGTATTCTTTCTTTATCGCACATTTATAAGGGAAAAAATCTACCTGACAATATCATTGAAGGGGAATTTAAAGTTTTTCCTAGCAATCAAGGAAAAAAGAACTATAAATTTGATTTCCATACTGAGGGTAACATATTCATAATTAGTGAAAGAATATATGAAATAGTATATCCAGTATTAAGTACTCGCGGACATTTTTTTAATATAAAAACTGATAGCAAGAGAAAAAAATATATTGGATATCATCTGACTAATGTTGTCGATTGCTTAGATCTAAACAATTCCATTTATAAAAAATATGAAAATGGCATAAGAGTATACAAGCCAGTACTATTTCAGAATAAAATAAATGGTGAATATATATTTCAAATTAAAGAGGATATTTCCAGGGTATTTGTTACTGATAAATTTCAAAAAATACTAGAAGAAAATAACATTTTAGACTTTCACTTTGGTGAGCACAATATTGTAAGTTTAACTAGTAATCCATAGTTCGGGCAATTTTTCCTGACATCTGTTCTTTTAAAAACTATAAAAAAGCTAAATAAGTATATGAATAAATTTATGAGGTAAAAATTATGGTAAAAATTAAAAAATACTATGAGACTATAATCAATGACAATTTAAAAGAATTTATTGAATTAGAAAAAACTTACGGTTTAGATATATTTCTTGAAGAGTTATTTCAACAATCTTTATAAATTACTAACCGTTTTAAGTATTATGACCCTGAAGTGGGAACTATATTTCGAGTGAGTGGGTTGGGTTGAATGGGGGTAAAAGACATTAAGAAGTTGCCGTTTTCTAAAAATGTCAAAGGTTTTAAAAAAATGAAATTATTTTAAGATTACTACTTACTACATTATATGACGATAAGAACAAAGGAGATATGGAACAAAGCCTAGAGTTTATAGAATTTCTAATTGATAATTTAAACCAGATAGAGTAAGTAAGGTAGGCTTATGAAATATGACGATAAAAGTAACTTTAAAATGAGAGCAAAAATAAATGAATTATATGATTATTTAGACCAGTGTGATGATGAATTAAAGATTAATGAAAAACAATTCATTAATCTAAAAATATTAAAAGTAGTAGAAAGATATTTAAAACATACTAAAAATGACGACATTATCAACATTTATAATAAAGCTAAATGCTATTGGGAAACTCTAGATAATCAAATCAATTTAGATGAGTTAAAAGAGTCAGCGTGGGAGTTAAATGATAAGCTATTTGGTATTACATATAATAATATAGATGCCATTATATTAAGATTTTTACTTGGAACTGTAGATAATAATAGTAATAAAGATTATTTTGATCAATCATTTGATTTTGATGACTACTTGCTCGATTTAGCAGAGCAATTAGGATATTAACGAAATAATGAACTATCCATTTTCAGCTGGTTCGGGAAACACCCGTTATCATCTCTTTAAAAAATTAGTAACTATATTTTTAAACATTTATAAAAATCAATTTAAATGAAGACAGAAAATGCAAGAAATAAAAAATAAAATTGCTGTTTTAAAGAGAAGATTGTTAGTAAAAGAAGTGGTATTATATGCAGAGAAAAAAATTAACATCGTTAAAAAAATAACATCGTCCACCCCAATGCAACCCACAAAAACAGCCTATCAGTAGAGAAAACCCCAACTGACCACTCTGAAATTAAAAAAACAACCAACACTAAACCCACAACACAATCCAAAATAATATATTAACTTTGTTCGGCAATTAAACGATACTTTGATACGATATGGAAAACGAAAACTTTGAATCCTTACTCCATCAACTCGATTTTATAAAGTCTGATACTATTTTCACCAAAAAAATCCGCAACTTTGAGCTCAAAGTAGATTTTGAATCTCAAAAAATCACCTACCCAGAAGGATTAAAAATCAACCGAGAAACTACCACTAATTTTTCTCAGTCTGAAAATTTTGTCGTTTTTGAATGTATTTATTCGCTATTAAATGCAGGCTATGAGCCGAGCCAGATTGAGCTCGAAGCAGGCACACACGGGGGGCATAAAAGCCCCGTGGGGTATTTGGATATTTTGGTGCGTGATAATCAGGGCAATGATTATCTGCTCATTGAGTGCAAAACCACCGATGACAAAAATAGCGAATTGGATAAGGCGTGGAAAAAGACACTGGAAGATGGCGGACAGCTTTTTAACTATTTCAACACCTACCGACAAGCCAAATATTTGTGTCTGTATGCCTCCGATTTCAAAGATGGGGTAGTCAACCAAGATTACTATCTCATCTCAATGCAGGATAATGATGAGTTTTTAAAATCTGATAAAGACCTGCTCTCTTTTGCCAAAGTCAAAGCCAAAAACGCAGGCAAAGAATCCTATTTTGAAGTGTGGCAAAAAACCTATAATCAAGACGCCATTTCGCACGGACTGTTTGAATCCAAACCCTTTGCCATTGGTAAATTGCCATTTTCTACCGAGCATTTAAAAACCATTGACGAAGCAGGGATTCAGAAAAAATACCATCAGTTTGCCACTATTATGCGTCAGCACAATGTGTCAAGCCGTGAAAATGCTTTTGACAAGCTCGTCAATCTGTTTCTATCCAAAATTATTGATGAAAAACAACTTGGTATTGATAGAGTAATTATTTAAATGAAAAATATGAATAAATTTACATTTATAGATTTATTTGCAGGGATTGGTGGTTTTCATCTTGCCATGAAAAATTTGGGTGGGCAATGTGTTTTTGCATCAGAAATAGATGTCTATGCACGTAAGACTTACGAACATAATTTTAAAAAACATCAACCAGAACTTTTTGAAAATGGGTTATTTAATGATGATATTCGTAAAATCAATCCGCATGATTTACCAGATTTTGATGTACTTTGTGCAGGTTTTCCTTGCCAACCATTTAGTCAAGCAGGATATAAGAGAGGATTTAATGATACTCATCAATCAGAACGAGGTAACCTATTTTTTAATATCGTAGAAATATTAGAAGCAAAAAGACCCAAAGCATTTTTTTTAGAAAATGTTCGTGGTATTGTTAATCATGACAACGGGAAAACATTTAAGACTATTCGTGAAATTCTAGAAAATGAATTGGGATATAGTTTTTATTTTCAAATTATCAAAGCATCTGATTTTGGATTGCCACAATTACGACCAAGAGCATTTATGATCGGTTTTCGTGATGATGGATTATTGCGTAATTTTCAATATCCTCAATCTATTCCATTAGAATTAACCATGTCTGATATTTGGGGAGGAGCATGTAATCGTGACATTGGCTATACATTGCGTGTAGGTGGGCGTGGTTCAAAAATAGATGATCGCCGTAATTGGGATCATTATTTGGTTGATGGACAAGTACGCCAAATCATGCCAGAACAAGCCAAAAAAATGCAAGGCTTTCCAAATAACTTTGAGTTTCCTGTACCAAAATCTCAAGCCATGAAGCAACTGGGAAATAGTGTTGCAGTGAATGCAGTGCAGGCTTGTGGTGAAAAAATGATAGATTATATGAATGAATTAACGATTAAGCAAAATAAAGAAAATCATATGAAAAAAACCGCAAAAAATAAAGGTGAGTGGACAGAATTATATAGTTTTTTAAAAACTATAAATGACAAAAAACTATTATTGGCTGATGCCAACTTACAGCCTACTAGTAACAATTTTATTGTGCACAAAGTTACTACTTTAAATATTAACCAAATATGTTATTTATTAGAGAATGACATGCTTTGTATTGAGGATAAACAAAGTGGAGAAAAAAAACACATACAAACAAGTTCTATCCTTAATGCTCAAATATTAGATACATTGGCTAATATCATAAAAAATCAGAGTGGTTCGAGTTTTGAAATTGATGAATTTCAAATGATTAGTGAAGAGCTAGGTGTAACCCTGATAAAGGGCGGAAACTCTCAACAAAAGGCTGATATTATTTTAGATATTGAGGATGAGAACATCAAATATACAAATCATGGATTTGGCATTAAATCCTATCTTGGTAGCAAACCAACATTGTTAAATGCATCTGGTAATACAAATTTTATATTTAAAGTATGCAATTTATCTTCAAATTTTTTAGATGAAATTAATTCTATTGATACGCGTACAAAGCTCAAGGATCGTATTAGTGTAATTTACGATAAAGGCGGTTTTTTGGAATTTGACCGTCTAGAACAAACAACAATGCATTACAATTTAGATTTAGTGGATAGCCAGATGCCAAAATTATTGGCTTTGATGCTGATTGAGTTTCACAAAAATCGTAACAATAATCTTGAAAGTAATCTAACCCAAGTTTTCAACCAATATCAAAATGAATTTTCTACAGATTTAAGCGGTTTGAGAATAAAAATTAAAAAATTATTGGTTGCTATTTTATTAGGATTTTTTGGTGGGAATAAATGGGATGGACAATATACTGCTAAAGGAACGATTGTTGTAAAGAATGATGGTAGCCAAGTGGCATATCACATTACTGATTTAACCAGTTTAGAAAACTATCTTTATAAGCATATTCGCTTTGATACACCGTCAACAACACGGCATCGATATGGCTCTTTAATTTTGGAAAACGGACAATTGTATTTTAAATTAAATATGCAGTTAAGATTCTAGTGTTCAGCAAATCCCCCTACCACCTTTAGACATTCAAAAGCAAATCATCAACGAATGCGAAAAAGTTGATGAAGAATACGAAAACAGTCGTATGAAAATAGAAGAATACAGAGCCAAAATAGTCCAAATTTTCAACGATCTCGAAGTTGCGAGGGGGGGGGTAAAGTGCTTTAAAATCAGTGAGTTATGCGTCAATATTATTGAAGGAAAAACACCTGATAAAAGCGTAGAAAGTTATTGGAATAGTAATGATGTAATGTGGTTCACTACCCCTGATTTTCCTGATAATACAATTAACATTGAGAAATCAAACCAATTCGTATCTAAAAATGCTATTTTAGATAATAAGGTGAAGATTATTCCGATAAATAGCGTACTTCTATCTTGCACAGCAACCTTAGGAAGAACAGGAGTAACAAGAGTAGAGTTAACAACAAATAAAGGCTTTGATTACCAATGAAAAAGTTACGCCAGAGTATCTTTCATATTATTTTAAATTTTCAAATTTTGATATGAGCAATTTAACTAATAATTCAGGAGTTAAACATATTAATTTATCTATATTAAAAAATATTCAAATCCCCGTCCCCCCCCTTGCCGAGCAGGAAAAAATTGTCGCAGAAGTAAATACTATTGAAGAAAAAATAGCCGAGCTTGAAGCCCTAATGGCACAGGCAAATGATAAGAAAAAAGCCATCCTCCAGAAATATTTGTAAAACATAAAAAAGACCATAGCAGTAATAAAAGAGATGAAGGTAGCCTACCAATAGGGAAATTACCCCTGTTAAAAATAGAATTGCAACGGGGGAAAACCTAACTGTAAAGGGTAAAAATAGAATTGTAACGGGAGAAAACGCAACTGCAACAGGGAAAAATAGAATTGTAACGGGGGAAAATCCAACTGCAACAGGGGAAAACGCAATTGTAATTATAAAATTTTAAGAAACAGAAAGATTTTATAATAAAAATCAGTATATTTACACAATCAATTATAAAAATCTAATCTTATGAAAAAGTACTTTTCCAACCAACAGACCCTGCAAGACTACGGCATTCTCTTTGAAAACCTTAGTACCCAAGCCGAATTAAAAACCCAACTCGCAGAATACGGTTATGACGATACCGAAGTGCAAAAAGGCAAAACCCTCTACAACAAAGCGAAAGAAGTCTATCAGGAAAACATTAAAGAAGGGCAAGAGGAGACCACCGCCTACGCACAGTTTACCGCCGCCTTAGAGCAGCTCCTCAACACCTACAAAACCGACCGCAAAAAGGCAAAAATCATCTACAAAGACCAGCCCGAAACGCTCAAAAACCTCCGCATTAAGGGGCAGAGCTCCCGCCAGATGGCAAACCTATTAGACGAGGTCAGCACCTTCTACCGCAGCCTGAAAGACGACAGCACTTTGCTAAGCCCACTCAATAGGCTGAAAGTGACAGAAGACAGCGTAAATGCCCAAATCACACAATTAGAAAAAACACAAAAAGCCTACGCCACCTACACCCAAGAGAAGGGCGAAAACCAAGATGCTACCAAGCGGAAAAACGCCGCCTTTGCCGATTTAGAAAAATGGGTAAAAGAATTTTACAGCATTGCTAAAATCGCATTAGAAGACCGCCCGCAGTTGTTAGAGAGCATCGCCAAATTCGTAAGAAGCTAAACAAAGAATATAGACGCGCGCCCCGCAGGGGCGTGCGTTTTTTATCTCCCTTTATGTCAAAAGGATTTTTTATACCTTTACAACGCCCACGGCAATTGGGTAAATAAAACTACCTACACAAACGGAAAAATTACCAATATTATAGAACGAAAAATTGTTTATCATTAAACTTTAAATGATGATGAAAAAACTTTTGAAACAATATTAAAAAACTTAAATAAATAATAAAATGACTTTGTACGAGGAATGTTTAGAAGCATTGGGTGAATATGTGGAATTATCAGATAATCAATCTCAAATAATATTAGATGCAATTACTTCTCAAATAGAATTTACTTGGTATGAAAGGATTGACTTTAATAAAATAGAAAAGAAGAAAAGGATAAATTCTTTTGACGAATTAAGAAATATAAAAAACAAAGAGGTATATCTATTTTGGGATGTTGAAAAACATATATTAAAAACCAAATTAAGCAATATAGTAAATGCATGGGATGATGTTGAAGCGCTGGGAACTAGGGTATGGATTATTAGTGTTAAAATGGATTTTTTTATAGAATATTATGATGAACTATGGTTAGGCTACAAATAAAAGCAATGGTAAACGCAGGTATACCCGAAGATATAGCAACAGGTTGGGTAGTAAAAGCCTTAGAGGATTTACAAGAAAAAGGAGTAAAAAGTATAACAAATATCCCTTGGAATGGTGTTAATTAATTTCTAAATATAATAATATGAAATCTAATAATGAAATCTTAAATGAGTACGGTAAAAAGTTAATTGAATTTTCTTTTGATCCTGCAATTGGTAATTTATTAAGCTTGAGGATAAAAGAGAATCCTCCAATAATTTTTGAAGACTATGTAAATTTATTAAAAAAAATAGATAGTGAAGATTTTGTTATACTTCAAAAATACCTTGAAGAGAGTGTTGGGGGGGGGATTATTCAATGTTTTAAGAATTTTTGAAGAAGATGAAAGATTTAGATTAATTTACGAAGAAAATGGGCAACAAGTTGATTTAGTGAAAATCAGCGAAATGCTAAAAGCTGAACCAATTATTAAGAATGGCTGGATAGATCGGTTTAGTAAATATGCAGGTGAAAGGGATAAATAGCAAAAGCCAATCCATTAAAACAAATGGAAATAGGGGAAATGGCAGACATAGAAATAAAAGCAATGGTAAACGCAGGTATACCTGAAGATGTAGCTACAGGTTGGGTGGTAAAGGGATATATTGTGGGTAGCAGGTCATTTGTTTTAACTTATGTTAATGAACAAAAAGTAGGAAATAAATATTCACTTTTTGACTATGTTTGTTTTTTATTATTATTTCTAATTATTGCTGTTGTTATTTATAAACTTATTAATAGATTGTTATGAAAAAAAATCTTTTTTTCTTGGTATTATTTTGTGTAGCTAAAGTTTTTTCTCAAAATATTGATTTTATCTGTGATGTGACAGATAAAATTGGTTATTCCGTTACAGATTTATCTGTAGAGTTTTACAAAAGTGATACTTACATAAAAGAAAGATATCAGCAGTTTTCCGATGTAAAAAATTCCACACCAGAAGAGCTACTAAAATCACATATATCAGCCAAGGATAATGAATGGTTATCTTATAATTATGGTAAGGATGTAACTTGGGAGGATAGTAAAATTAAAGAACTTTTGAATGAAAATAATTATATTGAGCTATTATTTAGGTTGAATTTTAGAGTTTCAAATAAAGAATATTCAATTGTAAAATTAAATGCAAAAAGCAAATCAAGCAGCATTCCCATAGCTCTTTTAATGAAAAAAAATGAGGGAAGGTGGGTTTTTACAGATGAAAAAATATTACAAAGTCTTAAATTGATAATTTACTTACTTCCTATAGGAGATATTTACTCTATTTTTAATAATGAAACAAGAAATGATAATCGTAATTTAGATATATTTCGTGATAAAATATGGATAGATAATTCTTTTAACTTTTATGCATTTATAAATGGTTTTGGAGAATATCTTTTGAAAAATGATAATAAAAATGATATAAGTTTAGGATTAAAAGAAAATATTTCTTTAGAAATTAATACCAAAGGCATAATACCTTTTATCAATCAGGAGTTTTGCACCTATTTCAAAAATGAAAACTCGAGAATGCAAAATCCTTATATCAATAAAGTGATTGATTCTATTCAGAAAATAACAAATCAAAAAGTCTATCCATTAAACTCTGTAAAGGTAACAATAAATGAAAAAAACTTTTTTTATTTAAAATATATAGAGATAGATGGTAATAAAACTTACAATAATGTAATGGTATTTGATGATAATTTTAATATCATTAATCAGCAAGATGAAATATATAAACTGCTGGATAGTAGCAATCAAGAAAATTTAAAAAATATATTTTCAAATTCAAAAATAATAATTATTTATAAATAAACTCACCTACCAATATAATGCAAATGGAAATCAAATAGAAGAGGCTGCCTATAATTCCCAAGAAGCATTAGAATGTAAACACGCCTACCAATACGAATACGATGCCCACGGCAATTGGGTAAAGCAAACTACCTACACAAACGGAAAAATTACCAATATTATAGAACGAAAAATTGTTTATCATTAAACTTTAAATGATATGAAAAAGCTTTTGAAATAAAAAAATATTTGTAAAAATCGTCAAATTCATTTAAAATCTTCTTTTACAATGGTTGCCATATTTCGCTCTGCCAAGGCGGTGATAAACACAAAAGGATTTACACCCGCACTCCCTGGAATGAGTGAGCTGTCTTGCACATACAGATTTTTGTACCCGCGTACACGACCGAAATCATCGGTAGCTTTGCCTAGCACGCATCCGCCAAGTGGGTGGTAGCAGAAATCATCTCCAAATCCATTATTAAATAACAATCGCGAACGAGTTCCTCCGTTGTCTTCTTTCAGTTTTTTGAGTAAAAGTTTGGCTGCTTTTACAGAATATTCGTTTTGAGACCTTTTCCAGTTCAGTTTTACCTTTTTGCTTGCCTTGTCAAAATAGTAGTTTCCACGCTCACGGTTGTCTGAAATAGAGAGGAATAGCGTAGTCCAAGTTTCAATGCCTAAAGGAAGTGGTGCGATTTCAGCAAAAATTTTATATTCAAAATCGCCGTTCCACATATCAATGCCTTTCACTGGAATAGTTGATTGGTTTACGCCCGTGCTATTTACAAAGTTTCGCCCTGTCATGATATTTCCGTTGGGTCCCCAATCTTGCCCAAGTTCTTCATTTAAATTTGGCAAGCCACCTAAATATTTAGATTTAAGCAAAACCTCAGAAGTTCCTGTGCTACCCGCGTTGAGGAATAATTTGTCGCAAGTATAAATTTCAAGTAAATCTACATCTCCATTTTCTTTAATCACTTTCACCTCCAGTGTGTAAGTCCCATTTTCGTTGGCAATGATTTTGTCGAGCATTCGCATTGTTCTGAGTGAGACAAGTCCCGTTTCTTCCGCTTTTTTGAGGTAAGTTTGGTCGAGGCTAAATTTCCCAGCATTATTACCGTAAATTACTTCGCCACCGAGCGCCGATTTATAAACTTCGCCTTTTGCTTCGCGTTGCATATAGTCAAAATCATAGGTGTTGCTAAAGAATTGTGTTTTTAATCCTGCATTGTGTGCTTGTTTTTCGGCAGAGCGCGAGAAATTGTAATATTCCGTTGTATCATAGAATTTTTCTGGAATTCTTTGTACTTTTAATTCCTTATCGGCAAGCGGAAAGAAGATATCATACATTTCCCTATCATCGATTTGCGGGAAAATCTCTTTAAAATAATCTCTCCTCGGCGGAATAGATATTCCTCCGTTCACAATGGAACCACCACCATAGGCACGCCCTGCAAAAATATCCATTTCGTCATATTTTATTTTATCTAAAACTCCTGGATATTTCTTTATTGGGATTGGGATTGGAATTGGAGCATTTGGCCAATTAGAAAACCAGCTAGAGCGTTTATCTGCCTTAATCATTTTACAAAAAGTATCGTGCTTAGGCGTTCTGTCCCAGCGTTTTCCCATTTCTAGAATTAACACAGGTTGCTTGTTCTCGGTTAATCTCCTCGCACACACAGCACCTCCATAGCCACTCCCCACGATGATATTGGGGA
The DNA here is from genome assembly GCF_022832975.1 of Ornithobacterium rhinotracheale. Lineage (NCBI taxonomy): Bacteria > Pseudomonadati > Bacteroidota > Flavobacteriia > Flavobacteriales > Weeksellaceae > Ornithobacterium > Ornithobacterium rhinotracheale. The sequence goes on from NZ_CP094846.1 coordinate 931,089, forward strand.
AATGCCCCACTTTTTTAGTTCTGTTGGGGGCAAGATTCAAAACTCTACATGCGCTCAATGTGCTACTTGCCAAAATTGCTGATGCGCCTAAACCTGATAATTCTAAAAATTTTCTTCTTTCCATTCCGTTTTAAATTATTGCTTAAGGTGCAAAAATGTTGCCGTTGTCCCGTTTAATCAAGCAATTAAAATCATATTTTAAACGATTTTTTCAATCATAAATGAAAAATCATTCAAAAATACGAATTAATCTGTTTTTTCTAAACTAAAAATGGCTTCAACTTGCGTTTCAAAAAAAGCGGCGATTTTCAATGCCAAAACAGTGGAAGGCACATATTTTTTGCTCTCAATGGCATGTATCGTTTGTCGGCTCACGCCAATTTCTTGCGCTAATTGCTCTTGCGTGATGTTTTTTTTGGCGCGTTCTACCTTGAGTGTATTTTCCATTTTTAGCCTTTTTTCTGTTTAAATAAAAGATAATGAAATCTGAGTATAAATAAAATCAGAACGGTGTAAATGCTGTAAATCAAAACATTGATGAATGCAAAACCATACACAAAAATAAATAAAACCAATAAGATTAAATAATTAACCAAAAATGCCCACTGAAAGGATTCCAAACGCAGTTTTTCGATAAATTCATCTTCAACCTTTTCTCGTGCAAAGGCAATCATGAGTCCGCCCACGATCCAAAGCATATTCACGAGCGTGTATAAAATATCTCTAGACGAAAAATCAAAAATTTTACCTTCTTCAAAATAACCCAAAAAGGCAAAAACTTTAGTTTCGATACCAAAATTAGGATTAAAGATAGAATAAGTCCAAAGCGCAATGCCAATCAAAACAAGAGCAAGCCCAAGCCATTTAAAATTACGCGGAATTAAGAATTTTGTTTTCATGATTAAAGGTTTTTTATTGTTTCATATTCCAAATGTAAAACAAAGTTTTCTAAAAGTAAAATAAACTTTACAAATTGTCTGGTTTTCTTGTCTTAGAATTTTAGTCCAAAAAGATTTAAAAGAGAATTAACGAATAAAATTTTTTATTTGTGAGTTTTTGTATAAATTTGCTCGGCAAAAAGAGATATGCCCTTAACCGACAAAATTATTCAGGAAGGATACACTTTTGATGATCTATTATTAGTTCCTGCGTATTCCAATACATTGCCTTCTCAGGTAGATTTAACCACACAACTTACTCAGAAAATTCAGCTCAACATTCCTATTGTGAGTGCTGCAATGGATACCGTTTCCGAGGCAAAATTAGCCATTGCACTTGCGCGTGAAGGTGGACTTGCATTCATCCATAAGAATATGACTATAGAGCAGCAAGCCAAGGAGATAGATTTGGTAAAGCGTTCAGAAAACGGAATGATTGCCAATCCTATTACGCTGAATCCAGATCAGATTTTGGAAGATGCCGAGCATTTGATGCGCACTTATAGAATCAGCGGTTTGCCCGTAATCAAAGAAGACAGAACGCTCATCGGAATCCTTACCAATCGCGATATCCGTTACCAAACAGATATGTCGCAAAAAGTAACCGATGTGATGACTAAAGCTCCTTTGGTAACATCGGACATCAATACAAGTTTGGACGATGCCAAAGAAATTTTGCTTAAAAACCGTATCGAAAAATTACCAATCGTAGACAAAGACAACAAATTAATTGGGCTTATCACGATTAAAGATATTGATAACTTAACCGAGTTCCCGAATGCTTGCAAAGATGAGACAGGAAGATTGCGTGTAGGTGCAGGCGTAGGAGTAGGGGCAGATACTCTAGAGCGCGTTCAGGCTTTGGTAGACGCAGGAGTAGATATTATTGCATTGGATTCAGCGCACGGGCATTCGCAGGGCGTAATCTCAAAAATTCAAGAAGTAAGACACGCGTTCCCAGATTTAGACATCGTGGGCGGAAACATCGTAACAGCCGAAGCTGCAAAAGCCTTGATCGAAGCAGGGGCTAATGCCTTGAAAGTAGGAGTAGGCCCAGGCTCTATTTGCACCACTCGCGTAGTGGCAGGTGTGGGAGTACCACAGCTTTCTGCCGTGTATGATGTCTATGAGTATGCTAAATCAAAAGGCATCAAAGTCATTGCTGATGGCGGAATTAAACTTTCTGGAGACATTGTAAAAGCCATTGCCTGCGGAGCAAGTTGCGTGATGCTTGGAAGTTTATTTGCAGGAACCGAAGAAGCACCAGGCGAAGAAATCATTTACCAAGGTAGAAAATTTAAAACTTACCAAGGAATGGGCTCGCTTGCTGCAATGAAGCGAGGAAGCAAAGACCGCTATTTCCAGAGCGAGGCAAAAGATGCCAAAAAATTAGTGCCAGAAGGAATTGAAGGGCGAGTGCCTTACAAAGGAGCTTTGAAAGAAGTAATCTATCAACTTTGTGGCGGATTGCGTGCTGGAATGGGCTATTGCGGAACTCAAACCATCAAGGATTTGAACGAAAACGCAAAATTAGTAAAAATCACCAATGCGGGGCTGCAAGAAAGCCACCCACATGATATTGTGATTACCAAAGAAGCACCAAACTATTCAAACTAGGAAATCATAAATTATTTTTTTATTATTAATTACACTTAGATGATACTTTATTTCGATAGAGTATCATCTTTTTTTATTCAAATAAGCCTGAAAAATGAATTTAGTAGTATTTTTTTTGTGTAAAGTCTGTTTTTAAGTAAAAAATATCTATATTTGAGGGCGATTTTAGAATTAAATATGAATATCGACAATATAGACAAGCGGATTTTAAAGGAATTATTGATTAATAGTAAACAATCAATCAAGGACCTTGCGCAAAAAGTTGAACTTTCAGTAACACCCGTACATGAACGAATCAAAAAGATGGAATCTACGGGAATCATCAAGGGATATTCTGCCAACTTAGATATCAAAAAAATTGGATTTAATCTCGTAGTCTACATGAACATCACACTCATCAGGCATCAAGAAGAGCTAGACAGCGAAATCGCTAATTACATCAATGGGCTTGATGAGGTGGTGGAAGCCTATTTCGTTTCAGGAGATTTTGATCTAATGGTAAAAGCCGTTTTGCGAGACATGTCTCATTATCAAGAGTTTGTGTTGCATAAAATGTCTAAAATCGATATTATTTCCAATGTGCGTAGCTATTTTGTAATTAAAGATATTAAAGACCACAACGAGCGTATATATCCAGATAATTTGTAACTTTGCACCATGAAAAATTACAAAGCGAGCCTTTTGGTAGGGCTCGGTGCGTGCAGTTATGGCGTGCTCGCTACCACAGTAAAACATGCCAATGAGATGGGGATACATACCAGTATCCTTACCGTAGCACAGTTTTTAATCGGTTTTTTGTTTTTATTAGTTTTGGGCGAAATCACAACCCGACAAAACAAAAACATTCAAAAAGTAGATTCTAAAGATAAACTACAACTTTTTTTATGGGGTATCAGTTTAGGTACCACCACAATTTTCTATTACCTATCTTTGCGATACATCCCTGTATCGATTGCCATTATAATGTTGATGCAATCTATCTGGATGAGTGTGCTCATTGGAGGTATTACGCAGAAGAAAATTCCGCCCAAAAATACCATCATCGGTGCATTGATTGTACTTGGCGGAACGCTTTTGGCTACCAATATTTTTGATATAAAACAAAGTATAGATTACCGTGGAGTATTGCTAGGATTGGGTGCAGCACTTTCGTATTCTACCAATATTTTTGCCTCGAGCCGTGTTGCGGTAAAAGCCAATAATATTTTGAGAAGTAAATATATGGTGTTCGGTGGATTAACTTTTATTGTGCTTTTCTGGAATGTAGAAACCTTTCACCACATCAGTGGGCAAGCCATATTTTGGGGAGCTGTAATTGCACTTTTTGGCGCCATTTTGCCCCCCATTTTATTCAATATTGGCGTGCCAAAGATTGGAGTGGGGCTAGGTAATATCATTGCAAGTTTAGAAATTCCAGTATCAATCATTTCTGCTGTTATCGTTTTGGGCGAGCCCGTAAAACCTATTCAGTGGTTGGGTGTGCTTACGATTTTGTTAGCCGTAGTCATCATCAATACGCCTAAAATTAAATTCAGAAAATAGGCTAAATTCTGTTTTTTTCATTTTTTATTTTTGAATTGAAACTAAATTTAACTCAGAAAAATTAATTAAAAATCGATTTTTGATTAATTTTATAGTGCAATTAAATCAATCAAAAAATTATAGAAATGAAAGAATTAATCTTAGTCCGCCACGGACAATCCAAATGGAATTTAGAAAACCGATTCACGGGTTGGAAAAATGTGGAGCTCACTCCGCTCGGCATTGAGGAAGCCCAAAAAGCAGGCGAATCGCTCAAGGGCGTGCATATCGACGAAGCCTTTACTTCCGAGCTGGTTCGGGCACAGCATACTTTGCAAATCATTCTCGAAACGATGGGGGAGCCAAATATTCCAATTACTAAAAACATTGCGCTCAATGAGCGTTCTTATGGCGATTTGGAGGGATTGAATAAAGCTGATACTGCCAAGAAGTTTGGTGAAGAGCAAGTGCATATTTGGCGACGCTCGTTTGATGTAGCACCGCCTCATGGCGAAAGCTTAAAGGATACTTACGACCGCGTGGTTCCGTATTACGAAAAAGTGATAAAACCTAAATTGGCAACCGAAAATATTTTAATCGTGGCGCATGGCAACAGCCTAAGGGTGCTGATTATGTATCTAGAAAATCTGACCAAAGAAGAAATCCTCAATCGTGAAATCGCTACGGGACATCCTGTGATTTATCAAATCGATGAGAATTTGCAGCCGACTTTAATTCAGAAATAGAAAATCGTTTAAAATCGGATTTTTTGAGACAAGATTTAGCTATATTTTTATAACTAAATCTTGTTTTTTTATGCTTGAAAGAAATCAAATTCCATAGGAGAATTGTCGGCATTTTCTACTGAAAATTCACCAATTCTGGTGCGGCGAAGTGCCGTTAAATAGCCGCCAGAATTCAATACTTTGCCAAAATCATGTGCAATCGAGCGAATGTAAGTTCCTTTGCTACAAGTGATTTCAAAATCTACGAAAGGCATTTCGATTTTAGTGATTTTAAAATCTTTAATTGTGATTTTGCGTGGTTTTATTTCGGCAGATTCGCCTTTTCGAGCCATTTCATACAAGCGAGTTCCGTTGAGTTTTACGGCAGAATGCATGGGCGGAAGCTGCTCAATTTCTCCGATGAATTGTTGCGTTGCATTGTGAATCATTTCATCGCTTAGATGCTCAGTCTCAAAAAATGCATTTTCGGGCTTTTCTGTATCATAAGATTCAGTTGTGGCTCCGAGTTTAATGGTGCCAGTGTAAGTTTTTTCTTGAGCTTGGTAGATGTCGATTTTCTTGGTGAATTTTCCCACGCACACGATGAGCAAGCCCGTAGCTTTTGGGTCTAGAGTTCCCGCATGTCCTACTTTAAATTTCTTGAGATTATAGTTTTTTCGGATGTTGTAACGGATTTTTTTGACCACATCAAACGAAGTCCAATCCAGCGGCTTATCAATCAAAAAAACTTTGCCTGCTTGCAATTCTTCCAACGAGTATGGCATAGATTATTTTTGGAAATAATAGAAATAAACCAAAAGCACAATCCCTACGATGATACGATACCAGCCCCAAGGCTTGAAACCATATTTATTAAGTACGGCGATGAATGTTTTAATCGCTACCAAAGCCACGATAAAGGCAATGATATTTCCGATTAAAAACATTATCATATTGTCGTTTGAAGCAAGGAGCATTTCGTAACCTTTTTGCTGAACGGCACCCAAGCCCCATTCTTTTAAAAATAGAGAATATACTGTAACGGCAAGCATGGTGGGAACTGCCAAGAAAAATGAAAATTCCGCTGCCGCTTTTCGGCTAAGTTTCTGCGTCATTCCCCCGATGATAGAGGCGGCACTTCGGCTTGTTCCAGGCATCATCGCTAAACATTGCCAAAAACCGATAATCACGGCTGTTTTGTAACTAATTTCTCTTTCGCTATGAATTTGTGGATTTTTAAACCATTTGTCGGCAAAGATTAAAATCACGCCACCAATGACCAAAACTGTAGAAATCGCAATTTGATTGCCCAAAACGGCTTCGATTTTATCATCAAATAGTTTTCCTAAAATCAAGGCAGGAACTACGGCTGCCGCCAATTTGAAATAAAATGTAAGATTACTAAAATCAAAGAATTTTTTGTAATACGCCACAACTACCGCCAAAATTGCTCCAAACTGAATGGAAACTTGGTACATTTTCAAATATTCGGTTTCTTCCATACCCATTAAGCTCGCAGTGAACCCCATGTGGGCAGTAGACGAAATGGGCAAATATTCAGTAAGTCCTTCTACGATGGCAATTACGATTGATTGTAATAAATCCATTTAGTTATTTAGTTTTGGGTTGATACATGATTGCTAGAACTTCTACGATAAAACCGATTACGATAAGAGTAGGAGCTAAGCGGATTCTTCTCCAAGAGAAAATATCCTCGTTCCAGTAAGTTGGGTCGAAAGTACCATCTGGTCGAGTGTTGGCATCTGCACCACCCATAAGCCAAAATCCAAGGGCTATGAGTGCTAACCCTGCAAACATGATTAGGTAATTTTTTTTATTAAAAAGCATTTTTTACAATTTAATTATAAGTAATATAATTGGTCTGTTCTAAGTTTTAAATAACGCCATGAAGCGAAGAATGTACTTAATATCGCGATAAGCACACCGACTAAAATTACACCTGCGATGATGTAAATAAAGTCATCATGCCATAATGCCAAATTAAGTTTTGGGGCGGCATAATACCACAAGCCACCCAAGGCAACGAGCGAAAGAATAGAACCCAAAAGCCCAAGCCAAAAACTCTGAATTAAGAAAGGTTTCACGATAAATCTTCTTTTCGCACCTACGAGTTGCATTGTCTTGATGGTGAACCGTTTAGAGAATATTTTTAATCTCAATGAGTTGTTAATCAAAATGATAGAAATGATTAAAAATAAAGCGGCTAAAGCGATGAGCCAGAAAATAATATTATCGATTCTTTTGTAAATTCCTGCCAAGCCAGAAGTATTGTTTACTTTGTCGATGATTGGGTAGTTGCTTAAAACCTTAGTGATGCTATCAATTCGCACAGAATCCACATAGCTTGGGCGCACGGTAATCACCACAGATGGCGGGAAAATTCCGTCTTCAAATAAGGCTAAATCATCATTTTTAAGCCCCAATTGTTGTTTCGCAATTCCAGTTGCAGTAGCTTTATCGATGTATTTTACATTTTTCACATAAGCTTTGGTCTTGAGTGAATCCACAAAAGCCTGTTGCACTTCGGGTTCTTTCTTTTTTTCTTTACTGTCTTTAGCTTCTTTAAAATAAGCCTCAATTTCAAACTGATTTTTCAAATGCTCGGCATAATCGTTTGAGTTTACCACAATTAGCGCAAATAAGCCCAATAAAAAAAGCACGAGAGAAATACTCACCACTACCGTAAAATTAGAAGAACGAAGTCTTCTGCGGTTCATTCTATCAATTGATTTTGACATGAAAAAAAGAATTTTATAGTTTTCGTAATGCAATATTACTAAAAAGAATTCTAAATCCCTTGATTTGTGAAGCAAAATTAAAACTAAAGTTTTTAAGCATTTCAATCAAAGCCATTAAATGTAAAATTATATTTTGAAAATGGGTAGGTAGAAATAATTACGAAAATGAATTTTTGTATATATGACAAAAACCATAATTTTTTATTTGTAAGCTACATTTTTTTTAAACATCTTTACAAAACTTTAAAACTATTTATAAACGAAATCATATGGATTGGATTGTTGATTTATTCTCTAATCATGAGAGTATCGCATATACAGTACTTGTATATAGTATTGTAATAGCGTTGGGTGTTTTTTTAGGCAAAATCAAATTTTTTGGAATCTCATTTGGGATTGCCTTTGTGCTTTTTGCGGGAATCGCGATTTCGCATTTTGGATTTACTATAAATCCAGAAATCTTGCACTTTGTTAAAGAATTTGGTTTAATTCTCTTTGTTTACACCATCGGGTTGCAAGTGGGACCGGGGTTCTTTGCATCCCTTGAGAAAGAAGGCTTAAAACTTAATTTTATTTCTGTAATTACGATAGTGACTTGTGTAATCACCGTAATTGCAATTTTTTATGTGACCAATGAAGACATTGTGGTGCTTACTGGGATTATGTCTGGTGCGGTGACCAATACGCCAGGTTTAGGGGCTGCACAACAAACCATTATGGATTTGACCAATGGAAATCCTGACAATAAAATTTCTACATTAGGTACGGCCTATGCAGTGAGTTACCCATTTGGAGTGTTGGGGATCATCATTGTGATGTTGATGTTTAAATCACTTTTAAGAGTAAATGTAGAAGCAGAATCTCGTTTAAATAAATGGAAAACGATTGCTAAAGCTGGCTCGTTCAGCCGTAGAGCGATTAAAGTTGTGAATCCGCAATTATTTGGGAAAAAAGTAGGCGATATTTATGAAGTTTTGGGGGATCATTTAGTGATTTCAAGACTTTCTCGAAATGGTAAAATCATTCGAGCCAATGCACAAACAGAATTAGAAGAAAACGATGTTTTGCTCATTGTAGCAGCGCCAGATGATTTTAGAAAAATTGAAAATTTCGTAGGAAAAGAAGATTTCGAAACCGATTTAGGCCTTGACAATCCAGGAAATTCACCTATCGTGTCAAAACGAATCAGCGTGACTAAAAAAGCAGCATATGCTAAGAAAATGGGACAATCAGATATTTTCAACGCTTATCCAATTACCGTAACACGCTATATTCGTGCAGGTTTGGAGTTTATTGCAACTCCCTCTACCAAATTGCAGTTTGGTGATACCATAATCGTAATTGGGGAAGAAAAAGATATTGAGAAATTTGCCAAAGCAGTGGGTAACTCTAAAAAAGATATGAGTACTCCACACATTGCAGAATTGTTCTTCGGAATCATTTTGGGTGTGTTGTTAGGTAGTATCCCGTTCCATATTCCAGGTGTACCACTACCTGTAAAATTAGGATTGGCTGGTGGCCCTTTGGTTGTAGCGATTTTAATCAGCCGCTATGGTGGTAAATTCTCTGTAACGCATTATGTTTCACAGAGTGCCAACTTGATGGTGCGTGAAATAGGAATCGTGCTATTCCTTGCCAGTGTGGGGCTTGGTGCAGGAGAAAACTTCGTAGAAACCATAGTAAATGGTGACGGATTGTATTGGATGCTGCTCGGTGTAATTATCACTTTGGTGCCACTTATCGTGACATCTTTTATATGCCGATCTGTGTATAAATTAAGTTATCCAGAAATATGTGGGGTTTTGGCTGGAGTTTCAACCGACCCGCCTGCACTCGCTTTTGCTAATCAATCTACAGGTTCAGAAGCACCTGCGGTGAGTTATGCAACGGTGTATCCGCTTACGACATTCTTGCGTATTATGGTTGCACAATTTTTAATTTTATTTTTCTACACTTAAAGTTTATAGGGTATGGATTCAAGAAGGGCAGCACAAATTTTATCAAAGAAAATGCAGCGTGTGATAGATGCACAGCGTAGGATAATCCTATTCCTTATCTGTATTATTTTTGCTTTTGGAGTTACATTCGCCATGGCGCATTATGAGGAAAGTTTAAACATGATTCAAATCTATGTAGTATTCATTCTCTTTTTAGCCATTTCACTCTGGGTAACAGAGGCGGTGCCTCCCTTTGCTGTGGGACTCCTCATCGTAGGATTACTAATATTTTTCATAGGAAACTCTGCCACCAATATCAAAGGGCAGGCAGACTATATAGATGTAAAAACCTTTGTGCAAACTTGGTCTAACTCTGTAATTTGGCTAATGCTCGGTGGTTTCTTTTTGGCTGAAGCACTTAAAATCACGGGGCTAGACAAAGATTTGTTCCGTTTGAGTATCTCTAGAGTGGGCAACAATCCCAAGCACATTATTCTAGGACTGATGATGGCAACGGGAATTGCCTCCATGATTATGTCTAATACTGCCACCACTGCTATGATGATAGCCTCCATCATGCCATTTATCGATGTGGTGGGCTACCAAAACCGAGTGAGCAAAGCTTTGTTGATTGGGATTCCAGCGTCTGCTGCCATTGGTGGAGTAGGGACAATCATTGGGTCGCCACCCAATGCCATTGCCGTAGACGCCATTAATAACTTGGCGAGGGATCATGGCGATCTTCATTACATTTCTTTCCTCGATTGGATGATTTATGGCGTGCCCATCGCCCTTATTTTGATGGTAGTTTTCTGGTTTATTTTAATTAAAGTCTACAAGATCAAAAATACGCCTATCGAAATCGACTTTTTGCACAAAAAAGGCTTAGAAAGTCAAATGGAAAGGTTTAATAAGCGCATGGTCATAGGTGTTTTGGTTGTCACCGTATTGCTTTGGCTTACCAGTAGCATTCACGGAATTCCGTCTGCGGCAATTTCTGGGATTCCAATTATCGTTTTGCCTATGCTTGGAATAATCACAGGCGTGGGCGTAAGAAAATTACCTTGGGATACATTGATGCTCGTAGCGGGTGGTTTGTCGCTCGGGATAGCGATTCAACAAAGTGGACTGGCAGATTTCTTTGTATCAAAAATTAGCAATTATGAATTTTACGATGTAGTGTTTTTGATTATTTTCGCGGTAGCTACTGTGGTGTTTTCCAACATTATGAGCAACACAGCAACGGCAACGATTTTAATCCCCGTGGCAACTATTCTACCAGGTGTAAACCCAATAGAAGCCGCTGTTGTTATTGGGCTTTCGGCTTCGTTTGCCTTATTTTTACCCGTTTCTACACCACCAAATGCGATTGCATTTAGTACGGGATATTTAAAACAATCCGATTTTAAATTAGGTGGATTCTGGATAGGATTATTAGGACCTACACTCACAATTCTTTGGGTATTGCTACTTTCTTATTTAGGATTTATGTCCTAATTGATTTGAAACAGAATAAATTAAAAATCCCGAATCGTTGAAATTCGGGATTTTTTGCGTTTTTTTATGCCACGGGAATTGGTGGATTTTTCTTGATGAAATCAACAATGAGTTCGGGTTCATCGGTAAGGTAGAGCAATTTCTTGTACTCTTGTCCTATGGCCAATTGGTGCAACACCGAATATAAAGAAGAATCTTCCACATATCTTTTTTTGCCCAAGAAAATCATCGGGCTATAGTAGCCAAAGGTTCCGTAATGGTTCTGTGCTGCTTCTTGGAAAATTTCTTGTGTAGTCCCCGCACTTCCTGGCGCGAAAATCACACCATACAAGCTGATGGCGAGCAAGACATCTTCCCTAATAGAGTTGGAGAAATATTTTGCAATATGTGTAGCAAAAACATTGGTAGGCTCGTGTCCATAAAACCAAGTTGGAATTGCTAGATTCTCCGTAGTACTTGGGTATTTAGCCAAAACTTTTTGAGCTTGGGTTACATAATTTTTAGCCAAGAAATCTTTACAATCTTCTGGATTCATTTTGCCAAAATCCAAATCACTTAAAATTTCAATAGCATCATTTAATTCATCATTAGTTTTATTAGCCATGTAAGCGCCTAAATTGGCAGCTTCCATCACACCAGGTCCACCGCCCGAAACGATATAGTAACCCTCCTCTGCAAGTAATTTCGCAGTTTGAGCTGCTTTGACATAGAATTCTGAACCTCTTCGCGTAGAGTGGCCACCCATGAAGCCAATAGCTTTGCGATCCGTCATTCCCAAATCATTGTAACCTAAAAGCTCACGAATCGATTCATCGATATTAAAATCATGTAATCGCTGAGCCATTGCAATGTGAAAGCCAGGATTGTATTTGTTTAAACTAAAATGTTTATAAATCTGTAAATCAGTGGAATGGTCGTGTACAGGATCATATCCTTCAAGCAATTCTTCGTGCGTGTAAAGCGTTTTTCGGTTGGGGTTAAATGGTAAATTATCGAATTTTGGATAAATAAAAGCGCCCATTTGCATCAACAAAAAAGCATCTTCTTGCTTAAATTCGCAATTGATAAAAACGGTATTATCCAATTCAAAAGATTCCCAATCAATATTTTCTTTACTAAAATCTAAATTCTGGATGACTAGATCCTTCAAACTTTTATCGGTATTTGTGTATTTTTTCCAATAATCTAAAGTCCTAATAAGTTTTCCTCTTTTCATAGCGCCAAAATTACATAAAAAAATGGCTTAAAATCAATTTTTCACCTTATAAATAATCCTTGTATATTTGTATTAAATATTTTTTAGAAATGAAAGTTTTAGCCTTAGATACCAATCATCCCATTTTAATCGAAAAATTAAAAAAAGCAGGTTTTTCCGTTGACGAAGATTACACTTCGACCAAAAACGAAGTAGAGCAGAAAATCGCAGATTACGACGGAATGATTATCCGAAGCCGTTTCCCGATTGACGAAACTTTTTTAAGCAAGGCTAAAAATCTGAAATTTATTGGCAGAGTAGGAGCAGGGCTGGAGAACATAGATTTGGAATTTGCTGAAAGCCGTGGCATCGTTTGTTTTAATGCGCCTGAAGGCAATCGTGATGCGGTGGCAGAGCAGGCGATGGGCATGTTGCTTAGCATTATGAATCGTTTTTGGATAGCCAATCGCGAAGTGAGCCAAGGCATCTGGAAACGAGAAGAAAACCGTGGCGAGGAAATCAAAGGAAAAGTTGTGGCACTCATCGGCTATGGTAACATGGGGAAAGCTTTTGCCCAAAGGCTCAAGGGATTTGGTTGCGAAGTGATATTTTATGATATCAAAGACGGGCTCAGCGATGAAAATGCTCGCCAAACCTCGATGGATGAGGTGTTTGAACGAGCAGATATTTTAAGCCTGCATATTCCGCAAACGCCCGAAACGCTGGGTTTGGTAAATGATGCGTATCTTCAAAAATTCCATAAAAATATATATTTTATCAACACGGCTCGTGGCAAATCCGTAGTTACAAAGGACTTGGTGAAACACCTTAAAACGGGAAAAGTGAAAGCCGCTGCACTTGATGTGCTAGAGCAAGAAAAAGCATCTTTTGAGTCTTTATTGCAAAGCGAAATTCCAGAAGAATTAAATTATTTAATTCAAGCTGAAAATGTGTTGCTCACGCCACACATCGCGGGTTGGACTCTTGAAAGTAAAGTGAAGCTTGCAGAAGTCATTGCCGATAAAATTATTGAAGCATTTGGCTAAATTATAAATTATCTTCGTACGGCACTCGGTGCGTGATAGAACGCCCTAGCGTGAGCTCGTCGGCATACTCGAGCTCGTCGCCCACACCGATTCCGCGTGCAATGGTAGAAAGTTTTACATCGCTGTTTTTTAGTAATTTATATAGGTAGAAAACCGTGGTGTCGCCCTCCATGGTGCTACTCATGGCAAAAATGATTTCTTTGGCATTTTTGGCGCGTTCGAGTAGGGGAACGATGTTTAATTTTTCGGGACCTATGCCTTCCATGGGAGAAATCTTTCCGCCCAAAACATGATAAACGCCACGATATTGTCCCGTGTTTTCAATCGCCATCACATCACGGATGTCTTCTACAACGCAAATGATGTCTTGCTCACGCAATTGATTTTCACAGATTTCGCAAATATCGTTGTCGCACAGTGCATAGCATTGTTTGCAATATTGAATTTCGTCTACCAATTTCGTCATCGATTGTGCCAAAACATGTGTTTGGCTTTTGGGGCGTTGCAACATATGCAGGGCCAAACGCAAAGCTGTCCGCTTTCCAATTCCAGGTAATTGCGAGATTTCTTCTACCGCTTGTTCCAATATTTTACTCGGATAATGCATAGGTGCGCAAAGGTATAAATAAAAGATTTTGTGCTAAAGAAAGTTTCATTTAATTTTTTTATTTTTACACGGAATTAAAAATTAGAACTTATGCTCACGCCTTGGCTTACGGCTGCATTGATTGCAGGATATTTTTGTGTATTGTTGTTAATCAGTTATTTAACTTCACGAAAATCCACCAATGAAACCTTTTTTACAGGAAATCATCAGTCGCCATGGTTTGTGGTTGCCTACGGAATGATTGGCGCGGCACTTTCGGCGGTAACTTTTGTTTCCATTCCAGGGGGCGTGGTGAATAATGCGTTCTATCTTTCACAATTTTTCTTAGGAAATTTAGTCGGTTATTTGTTCATCACATTTGTGTTGATCCCGATTTATTATCAATTAAGGCTGGTGTCTATTTATAGCTATTTGCACAATCGGTTTGGGTGGTTTAGTTATAAAACAGGCTCCTTTTTCTTTTTGCTTTCACAATCGTTTGGAGCTGGATTGCGACTACTTTTAGCTATCAAAATCTTGCAAGTTTTATTCGGCTTGGGCAATGAGCACGCTTGGTGGCTTGGGCTTTTATTTTTGGTTTTGATTTTTCTTTATACTTTTAAGGCTGGGATTAAAACCATTGTTTGGACGGATTTATTGCAGACTACTTTTCTGATTTTAGCTGCGTTAAGCATCGTTTTTGTGATTTTTTCTAAATTACAAATGGGCTTGGGTGAAATGATTGCTATGGGCGAAGAAAAAGGCTACTGGAGATGGCTTAATACCGATGTGAATAGTGGCTCCTATTTCTGGAAACAGTTTCTTTCTGGGATTTTGATTGCCATGGCGATGAATGGACTCGACCAAAACATTATGCAAAAAAGCCTGACTTGCAAAAACATGTGCGAAGCACAGAAAAATACAATTGTTTTTAGTTTTTCGGTGGCGGTGGTGCAATGTTTATTTTTGTTTTTGGGAATGATGCTTTATTTATACGCGGATGTGTACCAAATCGAGCTGCCTACCAAAATGGTGAATGGCGTATCTCAAATTGCAACCGACAAAGTTTTGCCTTTTTTGACGCTTAATCACTTTGGCTTATTGGCAGGTGTGATGTTTGTTTTGGGAACAGCCGCTGCAGCGTTTTCGAGCGTGGATTCTGCGCTCACTGCGCTTACTACTTCGTTTTGCTATGATTTTTTAGGCATCGAAAAAAAGAAAAATCCGATACAATTAAAGACCATTACGCATATAGGATTCAGTGTGGTGATGCTCGGTTTAATTTTGATTTTTCAAAACTCTGGGAGCGATGTGTTTAGCCTAATTTTTAGTTTGGCAGGCTATACCTATTCGCCTCTTTTGGGATTGTTTTTGTTGGGGATTTTCACTTCGTTTAAACCCAATGATAAAATCGTCCCAGTTGCCTGTATTTCAACTCCGATTTTGGCATATTTTTTAAATCAATTCTTATTGAAAAATTACGATTTCAATATGGGATTTTTGACCATTCTCACGGGGGCTATCATCTGTGTTGTATTGTTGTATTTGCTAAACGCTGTGAGTAAATTATCCAAATAAAAAAAAAGATTCAGCATTTGTTTCAATACTAAATCTTTTGTGTGATTAAAATTAAAAATATTCGGAATTAAGATTTTCTTCTTAAGATATATAAATCTTTTCTTCTGTCTTTTAAGTTTTTCACGCTACCTTGCTCGTGCAATTCAAGCAATAAATCCAAATTGACATCTACCACGAGAATCATCTCTGTGTTTGGTGTAGCGGCAGCTTTTACACCATCGGCAGGAAAGGCAAAATCACATGGCGTAAACACCATAGATTGCGAATATTGAATGTCCATGTTATGCACTTTTGGTAAGTTTCCTACACTTCCCGCAATAGCGACATAGCATTCGTTTTCGATGGCGCGGGCTTGCGCACAATGTCTTACACGAGAATATCCGTTTTGCGTATCGGTTAAGAAAGGCACAAAAAGAATATTCATTCCGTCGTCGGCAAGTAGGCGGCTTAATTCAGGAAATTCAGAATCATAACAAATCAAAATTCCGATTTTACCACAATCTGTGTCAAAGGCTTTGAGCTGCGTTCCGCCCACAAGTCCCCAAGCTTTTTCCTCGTCTGGCGTAACATGCAGTTTTTCGTAACGCTCCACCGAGCCATCTCTGCGGCACAGATACCCGATGTTATAAAGCTCGTCTTCCACGATTTCGGGCATACTTCCCGTGATGATATTGATGTTGTAATTTACCGCCAATTCCGAGAATCTCTCGCGCACTTGCGGTGTATATTTAGCTAAAGAACGAATCGCTTCTGCCTCGCTCAAATGGTTGAATTCAGCCATCAATGGCGCGTTGAAATATTCTGGAAATAGTGCAAAATCACTTCGGTAGCCCGAAAGCGTATTGATGAAGTATTCGGCTTGTTCCATTACTTCTTCAAAGTTTTTGTATGGGCGCATTTGCCATTGTACCAAGCCTAAACGCACCACCGTTTTGTCCAATTGAGGGCTAGCTTCATCTTTATCTTTGCCTTCGTAATAAATGTTATCCCATTCCATTAAAATGGCATTTTTTACCGAAAGTTTATCATCAGGAAGGTAGTTTCTCAAAATACGAGTAGGTCTGAAATCGTTGGCCATTTGGAACGAAAGTACAGGGTCGTGAATCTCCTTGTGGCTCACTTTTTCGATGTATTCCTTTGGCGTCATTTCCTCAGAAAATTTGTGGTATCCTGGCATTCTTCCCCCAAAGGCAATTCCCTTTAAATTCAATTTTTCGCATAATTCTTGGCGGTATTCGTATAATCTTCGCCCGAGTTTCATACCTCTAAATTTCGGATGCACAAAAATCTCGATTCCGTATAAAACATTTCCATCTGGATCATGTGTAGAAAAGGTTTCGTTGCCCGTAATCGAATTGAAGGTGTGGTGTTTATCCACTTTTTTATCTGGAACAATAAGGCATAGTGCTACTCCAGCTATTTCATTGTTTACTTTAAGTGCTACCTGCCCTTCAGGGAAAATTTTAATTAATTTTTTTATCTGTTTTTTTTCCCAAACTAGGTGAGGCATGCTTTGGTAGGATTCCTGCATGGCATTTAATAATTGAGGGTAGTCCTCCACCGTTAAATAATGTAATTCAATATTCTCTACTATATTGTCGTTTTTCATGGTTTGTATTTAAAAAGTGGTGCAAAGATACATAATTATAAAAAAAGCCCATGAAATTGAGAGATATAGCATTTGAATTTTATAGGTTTTAATTGTTGTGTAATAAAAATTATTTATATTTGTATTCAATCTAAATAAATATAGATGAAAAAAATAGTTTTTTTAGCTTTAGTAAGTTTTGTGATTTCGGCATGTTCCTCATCAGACAGTAGAAATGGGGGCGGTTCTGCTAATTGTGAGCAGTGCATCAAGGAATTTAATAGAAAAGCCACACTCACTCACTGGGCTGATGCCATTATTATCCCTAATTATGAAACATATAATCAATCAATAGGTTCTTTAAAATTAAAAGCTGAAAATTTTACAAATTCTCCATCGGTGGAAAATTTGGCCTTGCTCAAATCGGCATTAAGTAACACCTATTTGTTGTGGCAAACTGTGGCCCCTTTTGAATTAGGAAAAGCCAAAGCGGTGGATTTAAGAGATTATACCAATGTGTATCCTACCAATGTTAAAAAAATAGAACAAAACATAGCTCAGCAAAAGTTGGAATTAAATCTTCCAGATACCAATACGCAACAAGGTTTACCTGCGCTAGATTATTTAGTGAATGGTTTAGCTCAAACACCCGACAAAATTGTGCAAAAATACCAAGATGATAAGTATAAAAAATACTTGATAGCTGTTGTGGATAGGTTGCAATATATCACACAATTAGTTGTAGATGATTGGAAGAACTCTTACCGAGAAAAATTTATACAAAATGATGGCACATCTGCTGTTTCCTCTGTAAATGTTTTGGCTAATGATTATTTACTTTATTATGAAAAATATATGAGAAACGGAAAATTGCGTTTTCCGTCTGGAGCCGCTACAGGAAAGGCCTATCCAGAAAAAGTGGAATCATACTATAATCCAGAGCTTTCGTTTCCTTTATTGATTAAATCTTTACAGACCATGCAAAATTTCTTTAATGGTAAAAGGTTTAGCAATCAGCCTAAAGGACTAGGTTTTAGTTCTTATTTGGATAAATACCACAAGATTACGGGAGGCGAAAATATCTCCGATAATGTAAATAGAAAATATGACGAAGCAATAGCGCTATGCCAAAAAATGATGAAAGAAGGAGAAACCCTTGAAAATGAGATTAAAACCAATAATAAAGCCATACTTGAATTGCACGATGTAATCCAATCAAATATAATTAATCTAAAAGTGGATATGTTCCAAGCAATGGGTGTTTCTGTGCAATATGTAGATGGAGACGGGGATTAAGTGTTTTGATTTCAAAGGATTAAACAATGTTCGTTAAAGTTAAAAATTATTTAGCGCAAAATATCTCTGCTGCTCCACTCAGCGTCTTTAGAATGATTTTCGGGACGATGATGTTTGCCAGCATCGTTCGTTTTTGGCACAATGGCTGGATAGAGGACTTTTACATTAAGCCCAGATTTTTCTTTTCCTACTACGGATTTGAATGGGTAAAGCCTTTAGGTATATATACTTATGTGCTTTTTGCCATTTGTGCATTGGCAGCATTGGGCATTGCATTGGGCTATAAATATCGATTTTCGGCGATTTTGTTTTTTCTGTCGTTTACCTACACCGAGCTGATGGATAAAACCACTTATCTCAATCATTATTATTTCATTAGTTTAATGGCATTTTTAATGATTTTTTTGCCCGCCAATGCGTATTTTTCGGTGGACGCCTATCTTAAGAAATCGGAGAAAAAATACATTCCGCGATGGACGATTTTTTC
Source organism: Ornithobacterium rhinotracheale (assembly GCF_022832975.1). NCBI lineage: Bacteria > Pseudomonadati > Bacteroidota > Flavobacteriia > Flavobacteriales > Weeksellaceae > Ornithobacterium > Ornithobacterium rhinotracheale. The sequence goes on from NZ_CP094846.1 coordinate 949,859, forward strand.
GGTGCAGTTTATGCTGAGTATCGTTTATTTTTATGCAGGTTTGGCAAAACTAAATTCAGATTGGTTGTTCAATGCCATGCCACTTAAAATTTGGTTGCCACCACACCATGAAATGCTAATTATGGGTGAATTATTTTCACAAACATGGTTTTTATACTTTATGTCTTGGGGCGGAGCGATTTATGATTTAGCCATTCCATTTTTATTATTCAATAGAAAAACGAGATTTATAGGATTTTTATTCGTTTTATTCTTTCATATTTTTACCCGAATTTTATTCCCAATCGGGATGTTCCCATTCATCATGATAGGTTCTACACTTATCTTTTTTGATGCCAAATATCACCAGCGATTCATTGATTTTCTGAGAAAAATCCTTCAAAAATTGAATTTTAAAAAGATTGCAACAAGCGAAACGCCATATAAATATCCTGTATTTTTTAATCGCCCGATTCAAGTGCTTTTTGTGCTATTTTTTATCGTGCAAATTGTTTTTCCGTTTAGATATTTATTGTATCCAGGCGAATTGTTTTGGACAGAGGAGGGATTCCGATTTTCGTGGCGAGTGATGTTGATGGAAAAAGCGGGCTACACTTCATTTATCATTAAAGATAAAAATTCAGACAAAAGAACGATTGTAGAGGCCAGAGATTATCTCACGCCGTTTCAAGAAAAGCAAATGTCGTTTCAGCCTGATTTTATCATTGAATTTGCACAATATTTAGCCCAAGAATTTAAGAAAAGAGGTTACGAAAATCCGCAAGTTTTTGCACAAAGTTATGTCGCTCTCAACGGGCGCGGAAGTGTGCAGTATATTGATCCTACAGTGGATTTAGCCCAGGAAAAAGATTCTTGGAAACATAAAACATTTATTTTACCATTTAATCATGAAATCAAAGGTTTATAGTATATTTTCTTTGTTGATTTGCTTGCCCATTTCGGCACAAATTCAGCCCAAAGAAAAAGCAAAAAAGGATAGTATTGAAACCATTAATCTAAACCAAGTGGAGGCGCAGGCGCACCGCAAAAAGGCTTTCACGCTCAGGCACATGAAAGAGGTGGAGGGAACCTCTATCCTCGCAGGAAAAAAGACCGAAGTGGTGCTTGTGGATCAAAAAACAGCAAACCTTGCGACTAATAATGCACGCCAAGTGTATAACCAAGTGGTGGGGCTCAATATTTATGATTACAACGATGGTGGGTTGCAACTCGGAATTGGAGGGCGCGGACTGGATCCCAACCGAACTGCCAATTTTAATACAAGACAAAATGGCTACGACATCAGTGCCGATGTGTTGGGCTATCCCGAAAGCTACTACACGCCGCCCACAGAGGCGTTGCAAGAGGTGCAAATCATTCGTGGAGCGGCATCTTTGCAATACGGAACGCAGTTTGGCGGAATGATTAATTTTAAATTTAAAGAGCCTACGCACCGCAAAAAGATTTTGCTTAATTCAAGGCAAACGATTGGTTCGTATAATTTGTTTACCTCGTTCAATAGTTTGGAGGGGACGCTGGGTAAATTTTCCTATTACACTTTTTACAATCACAAACAAGGCGACGGATTTCGTCCCAATTCCAATTTTGATTCCAACAATGCCTTTGGTGCATTTAAATATCAATTGAACGAAAATACGAGTGTAAAGTTTGAGTACACCTATTTCCATTATTTAGCACAGCAAGCGGGTGGGCTTACCGATAAAATGTTTTACGAGAATCCAAAATTTAGCAATCGTAGCAGAAACTGGTTTGAGGTGAATTGGAATTTATTCAATTTGAATTTTCATCATAAATTTAGCGAAAAAACAATTTTTGACCTTAACACTTTTGGGCTAAAGGCGGATAGAAAAACAGTAGGGTTCCGAGTGCAGCGCGTGGGGCAACCAGACAATCCTAGTGAGGCGAGAGATTTAATCGTGGGCGATTTTGTAAACTGGGGCGCCGAGGCTCGTGTTTTGAAAAAATACAATTTCTTTCATAAAGAAAATGCTTTGCTTGTGGGGGTGAAATATTATCAGTCTCGAAATAAAGCAAAACAAGGACCTGGTACCAAAGGGAAAGATGCTGATTTTAATTTTGATACAGCTACTTCGCCCGATTATCCGCACCAGAGTGATTTCACCTACCCAAATTTGAATTTAGCCGTTTTTGGCGAAAATATTTTTAGAATCACACCTAAATTTTCCATCACGCCAGGTATCCGTTTTGAGTACATTGATACCCAAGCCGAGGGTGCATTTCATTATTTACTAAAAGATTTAGCAGGAAATGTGATTCAAGATGATTTGATTCGTGATGATATCGACTACAAAAGAAGTTTAGTTCTGCTAGGGATTGGAGCTAGCTATAAACCCACCGATTTCTTGGAAGTGTATGGGAACCTATCTCAAAACTATCGTTCCGTAACATTCAGTGATTTGCATACCACCAATCCTTCCTTTGAGGTAGATAAAAATATAGACGACGAAAAAGGATTTACCGCAGATTTAGGATTTCGTGGAAATTTCAATCGCTTTATTTCCTATGATACCAATGTATTTGGGCTATGGTATTTAGGGAAAATAGGAAACTATATTCGTTCCTCGGATGCCAAAAGCGTGAGAGCTAATGTGGGAGATGCCATTATTTATGGTTTAGAGTTTTTTGCCGAAGCCGATTTTATGCGAGCCTTTAGAGTATCCAATCGCTCGCTCATGTTTACTGCTTTTGTGAATTCTTCCTTCTCAGATTCTAAATATATTTCTTCTAAAATCGTTGGAGTAGAGGGGAAGCGCGTTCAATTTAGTCCTAAATTAAATTTAAAAACAGGGATTAATTTTGGATACAAAAATTTCTTGAGCTCTTTGCAATATTCTTATATGTCTGAGCAGTATTCAGACGATAGTAATTCGCCACAGCTCAAGCAAGAAGACACTTACGGAATCCGTGGAGCAATTCCTGCTTATGGCATTATGGACTTTTCTGCATCGTACACCTACAAGCGATATAAACTCGAGGCGGGAATCAATAATTTGCTTAATGATTATTATTTTGTGCGTCGTGCCACAGGCTATCCTGGGCCAGGGATTATACCATCAGACCCGCGCACTTTTTATGTAACTTTTGGGTTTAAATTATAATTAAATGGATTTTTTATCATTACTGAAATTTGTTTGAATTAAATTTTGTACATATTTTTGTACATAATTAAAATGAATTGCAATGCTAGTTACCAATATTTCAGAATTTAGAAAAGACTTAAAATCCTATTTAAACAAGGTGGCAAAAAACTTTGAAACCTTAATCATCAATCGTGGAAAAGAGTCTGCCATCGTGGTTTTATCGCTCGATGAGTATAATTCTCTAATGGCTACCAATTACGAATTATCTTCTCGCAAAAACGAACAGCGTCTAGATGCTGCAATAGTAAAATTAAAATCGGGAGATTCTTTTGAGAAAACTCTGATTGAAGATTAATTATGAAATATATTTTTGTAGATGAATCTTGGGAAGATTATCTCTATTGGCAAAAAAACGATAAACGAAAGCTCAAAAGAATCAATGCTTTGTTGAAAGATATTTCGCGCACGCCTTTTGAAAGTATTGGTAAACCTGAGCCATTAAAACATAAATATTCAGGATTTTGGTCACGCAGAATTGATGATGAACATCGTTTAATTTATCGCTACGAAGAAGATAAAATATTGATTGCCAAATGTAGATTTCATTATGATTAAAAATAAAAAAGCTATCTCAAAAATCACGAGATAGCTTTTTCATTATGGACAAATTAAACTAATCTTTGTCAAAAAATCGCAACGAATTTTTCAACGATTGAATTTCTCGTTCCATTTGTTGCATTCTTTGTAGCATGTGGCGCATCGCATCAATCCCCGCCAAATTCACGCCCAAATCATAATGCCATCGGCTGTATTTTTCAAGCTCTTCAAGCCTGTCTTCTTCGATGCAATCTTCCTCGTCGATTTGTTGTAGTGCGAGTATGCCCTCGTTGTGCAAATCGCTGATGAAAGTGTGCTCAATCTGCGTATTTTTACAATAATCAGATATTTTGATATATTTTATTTCCATGATTTTAAAGTTTAGCTAGTTTTTCAAACAATTCTTTTTGTTCATCGTTTAATTGCGTAGGAATTTCCACTTGGTAATTGATGATTAAATCACCAAATTCTCCTGCCTTTTTGTATTTAGGGAAACCTTTTCCTTTCAATTTTACTTTGCTATCGTTTTGTGTGCCTGGTTTTACTTTTAATTTCACTTCGCCATCAAAAGTTTTAACCAAGATTTCTCCGCCTAAAACAGCGGTGTATAAATCCAATTTTTGAGTTTTGTGCAAATCATTGCCTTGGCGTTTGAATTCAGGGTCTTGTGCAATGCTAAAGGTAATGTATAAATCCCCTTTTGGCCCGCCATTCACGCCTTCGCCGCCGTAGCCTTTTAGCTTAATTTTTTGCCCATCTTCTACACCTGCAGGAATGGTAATTCTGATTTTTTTACCATTTACATTCAATTCGCGTTTTTGTGTTGTGTAGACATCTCTCATGTTGAGCTGAAGCTCGGCAGAAAGATCTTGCCCGCGGAATTTTCTAGCACGGCTACTGTCGCCAAAATGGGTGCTACCACCGGCGCGGCCACCAAATAAATCGCTGAAGAAATCAGAGAAATTACCTTCTTCAAAATTGCCGTTGTAGGATTCGCTCCATGCTTGTCCGCCACCAAACGGATTGCCACCGCCACCGCGTGCTTGCTGTTGCTGGCGCATTTTTTCTATCTCTTCGGCGTGTTTCCAGTTTTCGCCGTATTCATCATATTTTTTACGATTTTCTGGGTTGCTCAGCACCTCGTTAGCCTCGTTCAGCTGTTGAAATTTTTGCTGTGCCTCCTTATCGTTTGGGTTCAAGTCTGGGTGGTATTTTCTTGCCAATTTGCGATATGCCTTTTTGATGTCGGCTTCGCTGGCATTTTTGTCCAATCCCAGTATTTTATAATAATCTATATATGCCATAATTTTTTCTAAAATTTTTTGATTAATCAGGGTAAATCAATTATTGTGCAAACTATTGATTTTGTTCCTTTTTGGCTTTTTCCCACAATAAATCAAGCTGTTGTAGCGATAAATCTGACAAATTTACCTTTTCGTTTTCTGCCAAATTTTCCATTTTTTGAAAACGATTGATGAATTTTTGATTCGTTCTCTCCAGCGCATTTTCTGGATTAATGCCCATTTGGCGAGCATAGTTTATGATTGAAAAAAGCACATCTCCGAGTTCGCTTTCTTGCTTGTACTTATCAGTTTCGGCTTTGAATTCGGCAATTTCTTCTTCTATTTTGCTGAAAGCCTCCTCGGGCGTAGGAAAATCAAAGCCAATGCCTTTTACCTTATCCTGAATGCGGTAGGCTTTCACCATCGCAGGCAGGCCTTTGGGAACCCCAGCTAAAACAGAACGATTGCCTTCTTTGAGTTTCAGTTTTTCCCAGTTGCGTTTTACTTCTTCCTCGTCTTGCACCTGCACATCGCCATAAATATGTGGATGACGGAAAATCAATTTTTCGCATTCGGCATGCAGGGCATCTGCAATGTCGAAAGCCTTTTGCTCCTCGGCGATTTTGGCGTAAAAGAGGAGGTGCAACATCACATCGCCGATTTCTTTTTTAAGTTCTGCAAGATTATGGTTTAAAATCGCATCGCCTAGTTCATACACCTCTTCTAGCGTGAGGTGGCGCAGGCTGAGCAAGGTTTGTTTTCTATCCCACGGACATTTTTCTCTTAAATCATCAAGGATGTCGAGCAAGCGCCCGAAAGCTTGCATTTTTTCTTCTCTGGTGTGCATGGTAGCTTATTTTTCTTGGCAGAAAGGTACAAAAAAAAGCCCAAAATTTAAATTTTAAGGGGCATAAAATGAAATGTACAAAAGAGAGAGAAAGAAAAAAGCCGACGAAAACGGCTTAAATAAAGGGTTTGCGGGCGATTTGCCCGCTTTTTTTGTTTAAAACGAAATGTACAGAAACTACCATTTATTACAGTTTAATTACCATTGAAACTAGGTTTAAATACTACCCAGTATGCAATAATTACCATTACCCAGTATGAAAGCCCCAGAAATAGCCCTAAAAGCGTTTAAATACGCTCTTTGGGGCTTTTTTTTGTATCTGATTACAGAGAGGAAACCCTACAAAATAATAACCAGAAAATAACCCACCAGAAACCTACCCAAAAACATAAAACGAAATGTACAAAACAAAAATGGGTGTAACTATGGGTATAATTATGGGTATAATATTGAGTGCATAAAAACACGCTGAAACTACCCCTATAAATGCAAAAAATTACACGAAACACCCCAAAAATGCCACGAAGATACCCCTATAATGCACTACTTTTGGCATTAAAATCTTGTTTTATAGGGTTTTACTCATATTTGGCTGACTTTTGGAGGTGTTTTTGGTGTTTTTTGGAGTTATGCTTGGTAATTCTCCTGTACTTTTTTGAGGAGAAGACGCGATGCTTGAAGTAGGAGATTTTTGGTTTTTTAAGCGATCTATCTCGTGGGTTAGCCGTTTGTTCTCTTTTTCTAAAAGTGCCTTATTTTCCTGCAATAACTGGTTTTCTCTTTGTAAAAAAGCGATTTTTTCTTCTAAATGAGCTACTTTATTATATGCCTCTTGCGGTTCTACTACTTGCTGGGTGGGTTCTTCTTGCTTTGCTGGGGTTTTAAGCATTTCGCCTTTGCCTGTTAATAGCCATTCGGGGTTAGTTTCTGGATAAATGAGTAATATATTCTCTATTGCGTCTGAATTGAGCGGTCTTTCTTTCTTTTTTCCAGTAAAATTTCCATAGGTAATACCTATCTTTCTAAAAAATTCCTGCTTAGTAACCTCTACATTTTCAGATAAATAAAGCACCCTCTCCTTTATGTTAGATAAAATATTCTTCATTTTGTTTGTTTAATACAGAATATATTCTTTATATTTGCCGTGTAAAAAAATAGTAAACACTTTAAGCAATGAGCAAAGATAGAAAAAAACAAATGAAAGAGTATAATAGCTATAACAAGGATATTATACTGATGCTTAGAAAAAAGTACGGCACTTCGCCCCACTTCATCTACGCCAGCCTGCGTGGAGACAGAACTAGCGACACTTCTATAAAGATTTGTGAGGACTATAAAAAGGCTGAAATAGAAATTAATAAAACACTTCAAAGCATTTAGTTATGAACAATTTAAGCATTAAAGACACAATGAGCAGTAGAGAGATTGCTCAGATTGCAGGAAAGAACCACAAAGAAGTATTAAGGTCTATCCGAAATATGGAAAAGGGCTGGAAAAAAGTTACTGAGCGCAAATTTGCGCTGAGTGAATACACCGACAGCACAGGGCGAAAATTACCACAATACGAATTAACAAAAACCGAGTGCTTGTATATCGCCACAAAGTTCAACGATGAGGCAAGGGCTAGGCTGGTGCTTCGCTGGGAGGCTTTGGAAAATGAACGGCTTAAAAATTATATCCAAATGCCAAAATCTATCAGCGTTTTTGGTATGGAGGCACTGCCGTATGACTGGTGGCTTTTGCAAAACGGCTACTCCGTGAGTTCTGGGCAAAGAAACGCACGCATACGCAAACACCCCGAGCACTTTTACAAAGGAACCAATGGCTGGTATATCAACAAGCTATACGCTGAGGCACTCCTCTCCATCAAACTGGGCAAAGAGAAATTGCAACAAGTGCAAGCGCTCCCGCAGTTGAACCAATTAGAAATGTTTTAAAAATTGAAGAAAATGAAAAAGCAATACAAAAACTTATCGGCACAGCAATTAACAGATTGCTACAATACAATAGCTTCAATTTTGGGTTGGAAGTCTCTCAATATAGAGCAAGTGCTCATCTATCAAGGTGATTAATTTCTCACTATCGGTTTCGGCTTGTTTTGCAATAACCGCTCTGAGTAGTTTTAAATCTTCTAAATAAACTTTTTTAGCGGATTTATCTTGTAGTAAGACGCTTTCCAAGAGTTGAAGCCTTAATTGAATGAATGCTAAATAAATCTTTTCCATACGATTAAAATTTTAGTTCACCACAAATGTATGGAAAAATCCCGAAAGGCATACACCGAGGTTCGAGTCCTCGGCGGGAGCAAAGTAGAAATTTTAAAATTAAAGAAAATGAATACATACGAAAGATTGGAACAAATCGCAGAAAAAGTAGCTTGCTACTTATCGGGAGCCGGAAAAATACCTCACGAAATAGTTCTTATTATGGAGCTTTTGGGCTTTGACGAAGACGAAATTAAAAATGCATTAAAGAATAACTGATGAAATCGCTGAGAACCTTTGAGGAAGATTGGGAGATTTTAGTAGAGAAAATCATTAAAGCGGTAAACGAAGATTAAAGAAAAAAAAGCAATGGAAACCCCTTACGAATATTATAACGAAGAGCTAGGTGTTAAACTGAAATACCTTGTGAGCGATGCAAGGGATAGGCACGAAGAAAGCCTAAGGCTTATTAGTAGAAGAGCCTTAGCGCATAGAATGCAAAGTGCTACCTGTACAGAGAAGTCTTTGCGCAGAGCTTCGTTGGGGTGTGATGCCTTGGTTTTGTTTAGTAGCTTGGATGGGGTGTGGCGAGAGCTGATTGTACAACGATTTGGCGAGGCTCCTAAGGCTGTGGCAAAGAGTTATTTTGCTAAACATTTTGAAATGGATGGCGAGGCACGAGCGGTTTATTTAGCGCATCGTTTTGGCGATGAAAAAAATAGCCGTTTAGATTTGGAAGTTGTGAGCTTGTACACCGCACAAGCTTCGGTTTTAAATACCATTACAAAAGTGAAAACCAATCGCAAGGCTTATATCAAAGCCATTGGCAATGTAAAAGTAAATATTTGGGAGAGTCTAAGCCGTGATGTGAACAACTTTACCGAAGTAGAACACAGCCTACCCACCACGCCCGATAGCTTGCGCTATAAATATACGCAGTACAAGAAAAAAGGATATAAAGCGCTTATTTCTGGAAAATTCCAAAACAAGAATGCAAGCCGCACCAAGGAAAATGAGCAAATGGCCTTTTTGGATGAGCTTATAGCCAAGCATACTAACCTAAATAATGAAACCATCGCCGAAGTGTATAATGCAACAGCTAAATTAGTGAGCTGGAAACCTATTAGTGCTGGAACGGTAGCCAATCGCAAGAAAGAAAAAGATTTAGTTACTTATGCAGGTAGAAAAGGCATCAAGCAACTAGAAAATAATGTACTGATGCAAAATAAACGCCGACCGCCGAGTGCTTCTATGCTATATTGGAGCATCGATGGCTGGGATGTGGAGCTTCTATATCAGAAAACAACTATAAACAAGGAGGGAAACCGAGTAACTAGTTATAACGAAAGGCTTAATATCGTTGTGATATTAGATGCTTTTAACAAGTACCCCATCGGCTACGCTATCGGTACACACGAAACGCCAGTACTGATTGAAAAAGCTATGAAGAATGCAATCAATCACACACGGGAACTATTTGGCAAGTATTACAAGGCTTACCAAATACAAACCGACAATTACTCCAAGAAGAAATTAACCCCAATGTATCAAGCTTGTACGAAGTATTTTACGCCTGCCAAAGTAGGCAATGCCAAGGCCAAAGTGATTGAGCCTTATTTCAAGTTTCTAAATGAAAAGTACTGCAAGCTGTACGACAATTGGAGCGGACACAATATAAGCAGTGGCTCAAAGAACCAGCCGAATGTAGAAGTTTTGAATAAAATCAAGCATCAGTTTCCAGATGAAAAAGGCTGTATTCAGCAAATTACCTCCATAATGGAAATGGAGCGACAAAAGAAAGTAGACGAATATGTACATAGCTTTGAAATGCAGAGCGAGGACAAAAAACTACCGATGAGCTGGGAGGAATATATGCTTGCTTTTGGTTCTACCACAGGTTATACCAATCGCCTCCAAGGCAGTGGGCTTAATGTTACTATTGCGGGGCAGGTACATCATTATGACTGCTTCGACTTGGCATTTAGAAAGCAGAGAGATACGCAATGGAAGATTTATTTTGATAAGGAAGATTTAAGCCGAGTACTCGCCGTGTCTCCGTGTACTAAATACCGCTATGAACTAGAAGAAAAATACATACAACCGATGTGCATAGCCGACCAAAAAGAAGAGGATCACAAGCAACTAAAAAGAGTGAACGACTTTAATGAAAACGCTCGCCAACTCATAATAGAAGAAAGAAAACAAAATGCTGAGATTTTAACGGATTTCTTTGAAGAAAATCCAAGCCTAGACAATACGCTAGGAAAACTTTTACTTACCAATAGCTTAGGGCAACATAAAGATGAAAGAAATCGCAGTAAATACCTTGAAAGAGCCAAAGCCTTAGAGCTAAAAGATGAAAGAAAAAAAGAAAAACACGCACTAAAAAAAGCACGAGAAGAACAAATCGCTTATTATGAAAGTAAAATAAACATTAATGATTTTTTATAAAAGATGAATACACAAGATAAATACGCCATAGCAGAAAACCTGCGAGCTTACATAACAGAGCATTCAATAGAATTAACACAAATAGCAAATAAAGCCGAAGTGCCAGAGGCTTATATTGGATATATTCTAAAAGATGATTTTACATATAAATCTGGTAAAAAGGTAGGGAATATCCCAGATAAATACTTTTACCAATTAGCGCGATTTATAGGGCATAATGTAGAAAAAGTATACTGGAAAAATAGACCTACGGAACAGCTAAAAACAGCAATAGGTGTGCTGGAAGACGCCAAAAAATTCGGTGATACTCGCTTACTTATTGGCGCTACAGGTTCTGGTAAATCCCACGCCATTGAGCGTTTCGCACGCAAATACCCAACCGAAGTGTTTAGAATTGTGGTGGGCAGTTCCGACAATTTGGGAGATATATTGGATAAAATAGCCGAGCAATTAAAAATTACCACAGGCAAAACCAAAAGTAAACGCCTTAGAGATATAGCCAAAACGCTCAAAATGAAAAGAGATGAAGGGCTGGAACCTCAATTTATTTTTGATGAAGCCGAGTTTTTAAAACAAGCCGCTTTGTGTGCAATGAAAGAAATTTATGACGAAGTTAATAAATATTGCTCCCTTGTATTTGTCGGAACTGAGCAACTTTTAGACAATTTAGATAGGCTTAGAATGAAAAATAAAAACGGCATTCCGCAGTTTTATCGCCGTGTAAAGTTTGGTATTAGAAGATTACCCTCCATTGATGGAACTTTTAAAGAGTTTTTGGAAGAAATAGAAGACAAGGAGCTAGTGAAATTTTTACGAAAAGAATGCGACAATTACGGAGAACTGCACGATGTGCTTTTACCTAGCCTTAGAGAGGCAGATCGCCTCGGAGAAGAAATAAGCCTCGACCTTGTAAAAAAAGTATTAAACATTATTTAATCCCCTTTTAAAATGAATTTGCCAAGAGTTTTAAGCGTTGCCAATATTTTAAATTTTGTAGTTACTCGTGTGCCGTTTGAGGGTGTTTGGTACGATGCCTTTAAGCAACCGCAGGATAGGGGCTTTTGGTTTATCTGGGGCACTTCTGCTAGCGGTAAAAGTTCTTTTGCTATGCAACTTGCCAAAGAGATGTCAAAGCACTACAAAACCCTTTATAACCTATTAGAAGAAGAACCAGACGACAGTGATTTTATAGACAGAAATAAGCTCTTTACCATGCAGGATGTAGCAGGGAATTTTGGCGTTCAAAAATTCAATTTAGAAGAACTCAATTTTTATTTAGAAAAAAGAAACAGCCCCAAAGTCGTCATTATAGACTCGCTCCCCTATTTTATGGATTCTTTCGAGCAGTATTTGGATTTCAAGCGAAAGTGGTGGCGAAAGAAGATAATTATTTTCATTGCCCACGCAGATGGGGCAAAGCCTAGCTCAAGAGTAGAAGAGCGTATTATGTTTGACGCTAAAATGAAAATTTTTGTCAGTGGCTATTTAGCTAAATGCAAAGGTAGAACCATCGGTCCCAATGGTGGGAACTTCATTATTTGGAAAGAGGGCTACGAAGCACTACAAGGAGATAAAAGCACAGAAGAAATTAAAAATATATAATAAAATGATACACAAAATTTTACACCTAACTTATCCGCAATACGATAGCTATCGTGATGCGTGTTTTTACCAGTATTGCCAACAGCTTAGCCAAGTTACGGCTTTCACGGCACGAGAGCTTTACAAAAACGATTTGATGCAAAACTATTTCTGCGATATGTGGCTTGCCTATATAGAAAAGCCTTTTTTGCGCGACAATAAGCCATATCTCCACCTTGGCGAGCCTGACTGCCTGTGGAGCGTCTTGGAGACCTACATCAGCACCATTTACGATGAAAAGGGCGTGAAAATGTACCCTTCAGCCATTTTATACGAAATCAAAAAACAAAAGAAATATGAGAAGAAAAAACTGGTTTAATTACATGGATTTGCGCCTTGTGCTCCGCTATGACAGCGAGCGCAAAAAGTGCTTGAGCTACGGCGAGAGATTGAAACTGCACAGGGCTATTCATGTTTTTTTGAATGAAGAAACGCCCACGCTAAGCGAGGAATTAGACGAAAAAGCCTACAATGTGTTACTAGAAGCACACAGCCTAAAAAAAAAGTTAGAGGTTGAAACGATAAACGAACAATGGCACGAAATAATTATAAACCTATGAGCAATAAAATCAAAATTCAAAGAGTACATAGTGAATACTATGTTGTAAACGGCAAAGCGTTTATACTAAACTCGCAGGGCGAATGGGTAACGCCATTTGATACGCCTACAGAAGAAGAAAAAACAGCATTTAAAAACTTTTTAAAACAATTTTAAAACATATTTAATCATGGACGAAACAATAACAAAAAAGATGATAGAGAAAAATTTTCCGAAAGCATCAGTTAAAGAGGAAAAAGACACTTTTAAAATTCACGCAGAGGAATTGAAACTAGAAGATTTAACCGAGTTCCACTACACCATAGGTTTATCCCATTTTGGAACCTTGAAACGCAGCGGAAAGGGTATAACATTAACGATTAAAAAATAAACACAATGGAAAAATTTGCAATTCTACACGAAACCGAAGAACACGGACAAATATTGATAACAAGAATGTCTGAAAGCGACGAGAACTATTTAAAAGTAACATTTTTATTGAAAGGAGCTATTGTAGAGATGAAAATAACGATAAAAACTGAAAAAAGTCTAGCCGAAATTTTTAATAGCTATGAAAATGCAGAAACGGCTATCCATACAGTGTCTAACATAAAAAAAGAATGCAAATTATGGGATTAGAAAATTTAACCGATGAACAACTAGCGGCAGAGCTTAAACGCCGTAAAAGACAGCAAGAAGAAGATCGCAAAGCCTACAAAGATTTAGTAAACGAAGAATTACCGCGAATTGCGGGAATGTTGAAGACTTTAAGCCAAAACATTAGTCAAGTCAAGTTGTTTGCTTTTGAAAATCTAAAAACTTTATTGGACTTAAAAAGCAAAGCCTATGGCGTGAGGGACACGCAACAAAGCCACACCTTTAGCGATGATAAAGGAAACACGATAACTTATGGCTTCCGAATTATTGATGGCTGGGACGATACCGTTACGGCGGGTATAGACAAAGTGCGTGAGTTCATTACCTCTTTGGCAAAAGATGAAGCTACTGGAAAGCTCGTGCATGCCGTGAACCAACTTTTAAAAAAAGATGCCAAAGGCAATTTAAAGGCCTCACGCGTTTTGGAGCTTACCAAGCTAGCGGAGGATTTTAACAACGATAATTTTACCGACGCTGTAAATATTATCAGACAAGCCTACAAGCCACAGCGTTCTGCCTTTTTCGTAGACGCTAGCTACACCGACGCACAGGGCAAAAAAGTAAACATTCCGCTGTCGATTTCATCAGTGGACTTTCCAGAGGGAACGAATGTAGATGATTTATTTCCAGTAAACGAAAAATACGAAGCGTGATGGCGTGGGTTGGATTTATAGCGACATTTTTCGTGATAGCAGGCTTTATACTCGGTGTTTTTTTCTCCGATTTCGACGATGAGGACAACGACTTTTTAAACAAAATATAAGTTTAATTTTTTTCATATGAAAAAGTATTTTTATTTAACAGTCCTATATGTGGGATTAATTGTAGCCTTTAACAGTTGCTCCAGAGTGGAGCCAAACTATGAGGGCGTATTAATGGAAAACTATGGTAGAAATGGAAAAGAAGATTTTCACACCGTAGTAGGTAGACAATGGGTAATCTTCCCTGGCACTTCTCTGTATCAAGTGCCGATGTTTGAAACAAGTGGAGACCCTCAGCAAGTAACCATCAATGCCAAAGATGCTGGGGTATTTCAAGTAGACCCATCGTATCAATATCAAGCCATACGAGGAAAGGGTATCGACATTGTGTTTAACTACAAACACTTAGGCATTACAGAGCCTAAAATTATGATGAACAATGTTGAAGAAGCTATTTTAAACAAACTAGTAATTAATGCTTACCGAGAAGAAGCGAGAAATTACACTACTGACAGCTTGATGAATAATTTAAACAAGTACGAAAAGCAGGTAGAGGAAAGGTTAAAAGTGGATTTTGCCAACAAATATTTCCAGCTGAATAATCTAACCTCAGGACTTAAACCGCCAGCGTCTATGTCCAAAGCTATTGAAGCGAGAAACAATGCCATTCAGCAAGCTGAAAGGGTTAGAAATGAGTTGCAAGTATCCAAAATGAACCTTGAAAAGGCTAAGATTGATGCCGAAGCAAACAGAGTAAGAGCGCAGGGATTAGATAGTAAGATTTTGCAAGAACAATGGATTGATGCTATCAAGGAAACTAAAAACAAAGTTATTATCACCGATGGCAGAACCCCTGTAATACTAAATTAGAGATGAGAAGTTATTTAACTAAAAGCCTTTTACTGGCAACTCTATTTATAATCATTGTAAGCGTAGATAGAGCCTTATTTCAGTGGGAACCCTTGGCAGGATTTATAGGCTTTTTCTTCATCATTTTAGGGATTATTTATTTTCCATACGAGAAATTTTTCAACAAAAAATAAGTTTAATTTTTTTCATAGTTGGCACCCCGATTGGCAAGCTCCGAGGTTCGAGCCCTCGGCGGGGACAAAACTTTAAATCTTTAATAAATGAAAAAGAGATTTGTTACAAGTGAAAAAGAATGCTACTGCCATACTTGCAAGAAATGGTTTCATTATCTTGGTATATCGAGGCATAGAGCTGCCCATAAAAATAAAGGCGAAAGCTGTAAAATCACTTTTACCAATGGAGATACTTATTTTTTTAACTATAAAAAAAACTAATTTAAATGATAATAGCAATAGATTTTGACGGCACCATTGCCGAGAGCAAGTTTCCAGAGATTTTGGGCTTGCAATTTAAGGTCAAAAAATACATCCAAAAGCTCAAAGATGATGGGCACTACATCATCATTTACACTTGCAGAAATGGTGATAATTTAACCAATGCCATTAACTTCTTACTGGAGAACGGCATTCCATTCGATAGGATAAATGATAATAGTCCAGAGAACTTGAGGCAGTACAATAGTGCCAACACACGCAAGGTCTATGCCGATGTGTATGTGGATGATAAGCAAGTGGGCGGGTTGCCTCTTTGGAGTGAAATTTACCAATTTATAAAACAAAAAAGCAATGAACTCAATCACACCACAACAACTCAAGCAGCTGCAAACGATTTGTAGCAAGCGCTTTTCAGATAGAGAAGAGCGCCTGCATTTTTTCTCTGAGTTTACGGGCTTTACGATTAAATCTACTAAGGATTTAACTGAGCGACAAGCCTATGAGCTTATCCGCTATCTAAATACAGGAAAAGAGCCGAAGAATAGCCTTTATGCTCTATTTTCAATGGCAAATTCGCAACATAGAGCAGTTATAAGCCGAGCCTATCAATTGTGCTGGACGGAAGAAGACAATGAGCGGAAAGTGGATTTAAACAAGCTAGGTACTTGGCTAATCTCCAAGCGTTGCCCCGTGAATAAGCCCATTATGAAAATGACTAAACGAGAGCTTAGCAAAGTGATTTATGTGTTAGACCAATTAGTAAAATGGAAGAATGGAAAAAATAAATCTTAAAATCACCCCCGAGCAATTAAACGCTATATTGACAGGGCTGGAAGAAGTCCCCCACCCCCTAAGCAAAACACCCGAACAACGGGCTGTGCGGTCTATTTTTGACGAGCTACTAACCAAGCTCCTCAAAAAGCAGGTAGAAAAGAGAAATGAGCCCCAAAACAACCCCTTTAAAATGACTTTAAAGTACCACGAGGCCTATGCACTTTCGGTGATACTAACGCAGGTAAGAGAGCTCCTTCCTCCGTATTATATGTTAGAGAAAACCTCTATTTTAAGAATTAACTTCCAAATATCTGAACAGTTATGAGCGAGAGAATTTTTGTGATGACAAGTTCTAGGTTTCAAGGCTCCGTCACCTACCATTACGCCGAAAATGGCTATTTAAAGATACTCAAAAATGAGGCGCAAATGGACACGCTGACGCACGGGGAGCTGTTGAAAAAGGCGACGCCGATACACATTAGCCAAATGCTAGAAATGCAAAAAGCCGTAAAATATGGCAAGATAGAAGAAATGCCACCGGATTTGAGCTTCGAGCATTTTTGGAAGACCTACGGCAACTTTGCAGGCAAAAAGAAGCGCTGCGAGCAGCTTTGGAGCGCGCTAAACGATACCGAGCGCACCCAGTGCTTAAACTATATAAGCATTTACAAAAGCGCTAAATCACGCGACGGAACGGCTTTAGCCTATCCAGAAACCTACATCAACAATCGTGTGTGGGAAATTTAATTAAATTTTTATCATTTGCCGCTTGACTATTCGAGCGGCTTTTTTTATTTTTGGGAACAAATATATCAGTATGAGAGCACTACTAAAATACTTTGCCCTTTCTCTATTTGGGGTAATTTCTTTATTGTTTTTTATTGCCTTTGTAGGTTTATTATTGGAAAAAACTATCAGTGCAATTTTTTCTTTATTAATATCATCTGTTTTTGCTTTTTTGTTCATAAAAATATATAAAATCAAAATAACGAAGAAAGTCAAAGAAGTAAAAGTATCAAAAAAGAAAAAGGAACCAATAAAAGAAGTAAAATTGCCGGCTAAGCCTATTTCCGTAAAAAGAGAAATACAAGTTTTAGGAAAAAAAAACAATATAGATGTATCTATTTCCACAATAATAGAAAAGGCATACAAAAAAGAAGAGCCTGTATTTGATAAAAAAAAATTCTTACACAAAGAGGTAAGTAGGCTGGGTGTTCAGTTATTAGAAAGTTTGAATGTTATAGATGAAACTAAGAATATAGACACACTTTTCGGTAGAATTGAATTTATAAATAAATTTTACTTTAAATTTATAGCAAGTAAAAACGAACCCCAATACTTGCGGTATATACAAAATGCGATAGACCAATATAAATCATTGTATTATAATAAAATTATAAAAAACTACGAGCTTTCCTTGGTCGTTAAACCAAGTCAAATGAATTTAGAAATATTCTTTGGAGATGCTATTTATCGTTGTTATCTAAGATTTGTGGAAAAACAAAAAGAAGATATTTCAAGACTGAAAACGCAGAAAGCAATAGAGAAGCGTATAGATAATATCATAAAGACTGGCTACTCTGCAAAATACATGTTTAAGACTTTCAATATATTTGATTACAATAACAATTTAGATAAGATAGAAAGGGTCCGAAAGCAGTTCTATTAATGCAACTAAACATCGCCTTGCGCGGTGTTTTTTTTTATTCTATATTTGCGACAATATGGCAGTTACTCAACAACATATAGGGCGCAAGCGTAATCTACTCCGTAGATACCAAGATATAATGGACGAGTTCAACAAACACGATTGCCGTTATATTCCCATTGCTGTGATATATAGGGAGTTTATTTATCCTAAATTCCATATCAGCAGAGACACGCTGTATCGCATTTTAAACACGCCCATTGAGCAAGAGCTGGAAAAGATTAAAAAAATTCAAGCCCAGCAGTTATCCCTCTTTGATTAAACATTGTGCATCTCTAAATGATATATGATTTTATACTCCTGCACGCCGTCGTCTCTTTGCACTCTCCCAAAGGAAGAACGGAGCATTTTTGAGGCGTTTTCCAAAGGCGAAAAGCCGTGCAGTTTTTCGTGAATTTTCTTCGCCCATTCAAAGATTGCCCACGCGTTGTCTTTTTGGTTTTGTGGGGCTTTGAGGCTGGTATTGGTTAGCTTTACATTAGCAAGGGTAAACTCCACCGAAAGGCTGACATTCTGTCTGTCTTTGGGCTTTTTACTAAAATCTTTCCCCATATTGGAATAATCCGCCTGTGCTATATCTATAAGGCAGCAGGGCCATTGCACCGGCATATTGGGCGAATAATAATCCAGTTGCCCCCAGTTTTCATCAATGTATTTTAGTTCGGTAACTTCTGAAAGGCGAGTTTGTAAATTTTCTAAAAGTGTTTTCATTTTTTAAAAGGTTTTATTTCTAATTCTTTGAGGTTTTTATTTACAATTTCTTTTATAGCGGTATCAATTTGCGGGTGATGCCCGATGAATTGGCGTGGTTCTATTTTCATTGTGGAGCCTACTTTTTTAAGTGCAAGGGCTTTCCATTGTTCAGCCTCGGCACGCAATTTTTCATTACGCCCAGATTGGGAAACCTTGCCTGTTTTCGTGGTTTTAATGGCTCCTGCGCTCTTGTAGTACATCGCCCAAAAAAAGCGTTTCATTTTTTCGGTAACGATGATTTCTCCGCCATTGTTCAGCATATCGGCATACGGCATAGCACTGGTGAATTGTATCCCGTTTTTCGTGATTTTAGACTGAATGGAACGGCGGAGTTTGCCCGTACGTATCATCAATGAGCCTCGGCGGTTGATGAGTTTGGGCTGTTTCCACTTCTTGTCAAAAAAGGCTTTGCGCTCAAAATTGCGGTCAAACTCTTCGCTGATTTTTACTTTTATATCGGTGAGCGTGGTTTTTAAAAAATCTTTCGGTTGCATATTTGTATTAATTTTTTTTGTAACTTTTTAGCGTGAAATCAATGAATTATGGATCAGCTTATTAAACAATGTAGGTATTACAAGGGCGAGAAGGAAAATCCGTTCCAAGAGGATAATCACAAGAATCTTTTTTGGCACTATGAGAAAAAATGGGTGGAGTTTAGCCTAAACCCACGAGAAAAAAGTTATTTAGAGGGGATTACCTCAGAGTACAAAAAAATCGGACTTACTACATTTAATGAAAATGACGGCATACCTATCACCCTAAAAGCCTTATTGCTTAGCAGGTTTTTGTATTGGAACGAAGGGGCTGATGCTGATTTGTTTAAGGAATGGTATAAAAAATACTATTTATCATAACTGTTCTAATTCTACCTCGTATTTTTCTGTATCTTCATTGTATTTAAAAGCCTTGATTTTAAAGGGTTGCCCCGCCTTAAATAAAACTTCTCTTTTTGATAGTTTCTCTACCTTAGCGGCATCTTTTACTTGTATTTTAAAGTTTGTATTTCCGCCAAAAGCCATCCCCTTGTAATAGGAGGAGGACATAAATCCGTTATCCACATAGTTCTCCCCATTTTCAAATAAGTTTTTAATTTTAAGAATTTGTTCTTGGGTTAATCCTGTACCTCGGTAGGTAGTTCCACTAAATCGGTCGGGGATTTCGTCCAAAGCATTATTAATGGTACGGGTAATGGCATTATAAAAATCTTTCCTCTCGGGCTTGCCTTGCCCTACGCCTCTGTTAAATTTATTTAATTCGCTATAAAAAGAGGTGGTATACATCCTTACCGAAGCCCGTTTTTCAATATCCATTTCGGGGTAAACGCCCTCGTAATACTCTTTAATAGCAGAAATAGATTCGGTAAACTCGCTATCTTTATGTAAAATTTCGTAATCTCTCTTTATTAAACTTTCCACCGCCTTTTTAGCGCGCTCGGCGCCTACCACTTTGGTATAACTGTTTTGGGGTGGGAAAATCTTTTTTTCTTTCCCCGGGTTAAAACGAAACATTGCCAGTTTGTTTTTGCCGTTTTTACCTATTTGGGTAGTGGCTTTTTCGCCTATTTCTTGTGCTTTTTGGCTATCGGAAGGCGTTTTTTCCCTTGCTAACACCTCAATAGCCACACAACGGCATCGCCAACCATTGGGTGGGTAGAAACTATTCCAAAACGGGTCGTTTTTGGGCAGGCACACCCCACGCAGAGCCTCGTGCGAAGCCCTTACGCGCTCATCGCCAGCGGTGCGGTATTCCAACCAATAACGTTCGGTGTCGCTTTGCAAATTCGCCCACTGGCTGGCACTTATTGCCGAGTGTGCGGCAAACTCATACTCTGCTTCCAGATAATGCCGGTTGTATTTTTCATTGAGTTTTAACACCTTTTGCTCAAAGTCGTGGTAAGCCCTTAAATGCCCCTGCTCATCTTTGAGGTAAGAGCGTGCCTCTGTTAGCTGGGCGTGGGTTTTTAGCCCCGAGAAAACAAACACATCTTGCTCTAAATATTGGCGCATTTCGGCAGGGGTTTCGTGCGGTATTTGCTCGCTTAAAATCTCCGCGGTTTTATTGATTAAGCCCTTGTACTCGGTGATTTGTGCCAAATCCTCTGGGCGATAACCTTGTTTTTCAAAAAGCCTTTTAAAAGCCTTTTCAGCATAGTTTAAAACCTGTTTAAATTTGCCCATAGCATGGACAGGCTTTCTATTTAAATTAAGGCGTTCACGCTCTGCCTTACAGCTTGGGCAATCGCAGGGCTGGTATTGCTCGCTCAAAGATTGGTGCAGGGCTGAAAAATAGTGCCGTGTATTTTCAGCCCTTAGTCGAAAAAATCTAAGGATAAATTTTGCCCCGCAGGAGCTACCCGCTCGCCGGAGACTTCCACGCCGAACTTCTCCCTAATCCACTCATCTGGAATGTTTTTGTATGGCAAAAGTTTAATGGTTCTATCAAAAAGCTCCGCCAAATCGTCCACTTGGTCAAAGGCAAAGGTTAGCCCCTCTTCCAAGTAGCCCACGCGCGCCAAGGCAGGCAACACGCGGTCGTTCATATAAAACTCCACCATCGTTTGGTCGGCGTTAATCAGCTCCTGCAACATTTCTTGCGAGCTTTCCTCGCGCCCTTTGCTGCCGTACTTGGTATCTTGCCCAATCACCGCCCCCGAAATCAAAAGCGAAATATTATCACGGCACAATTTAATTAAACCGTTGTAGACTTCCCCACTGGCGGGTGTGCCGGTATTGGCGAACTCAAATTTTTCGGTGTCATCAATGATAAACCACGCGGCTGCACCCATATCCATCATCATTTTTTCTGCTCGTTTCAAGGCATAGGGATCTTGGGTATTGGTTTTCATCACGCGTGGGGGAATGCCGTAAATCTCGCACAGCTCCGACCAGCAGGATTGAGCAAAACGGCTAAACAAAATATGTGGCACGGCTTTGTTTAAAAGCCCCAGCGGTTCACTGCCGGCAAACTCCAACAGCCAAGTACCATACTCGGGTGCCTCGCGGTATTTTATCGCCTTGTCGTCGGCGTAGTCTTTCACTAATTCGCCCTTTTGAGGTATCACATTTTGGCGCGGAATTAAGGCCATTTCCAGCGGAGCCTCTGGGTTGTTCGTTTCGGTGTTATAGGCTAATTCTATTAAAGAATGCCCGTAAAACTCCGCGTCCAAAATTGCCGAAATAATATCGCTGGAGAGCTTGGATTGCTGGAATTTATCCGTAAGCTCCTCGTGGGTGTCGCCGTTGGCTTTTTTGAGTGAAAAGTTAGCCGAGAGGGTTTTGCGCTTGCGGTTTTGCAGTTGCGAATACGCGTGTGCATCAAGCATCATCTCCTGCATCAGATTGTAAAACGGAAACATCTTAGGGCGCTCCACATTAGAGGCTTGCATTTGCGCCTGTTTCCAAATCTGTACATCAATGCGGGTTTGTGCCATCGCTTTGGGTTCGATGGTTTTAAAGTAGCGCGCGTTATTGTTGCTTTGTTTTTTGCGGGTGTTTTTATTTGTTTTTTTCATTGTATTTGCCTTTGATTTGTATGCCGTTTTCGGTGATAGCTAATTGCTCTAAGTGAAAGCCATCGGCCTCCATTTGCACGCGCACGTGGCGGTCGAGCATACGGTCAATTTTGCCGTATTTCGCCTTTTGAATATCGCAACCGGTCAGAGGTGATTCTTTGTATTCGCCCTGTGCAGCGATGAGCAAATGCTCAATGTGCCGCTCGGAGCTTTCCGCTATGGCTAAATCGCCGTTTTTAAAAAATAAATCGTAGTCATCGGTGAGTTTTATATCATTCATTTTTCATTTTATTTATAGGGTCAAAACTATGGTTGAATTTAGGCCGTGAGCCATAGACAAAAACGATTTTTTCATTTTTGGAATTGGGATTGTTGGGGGCTGCACCATCGCTATCGTCCCACGAAAGAACAGGTAAATTGGGCAGGTTTACCTCGCCTTTGGCGAGTTGTTTGAGCCACGAAACGGCACGGTCATAGCGTTCTTTGGCTCGCTCGTGAAGAATATCCGCACTACATAAATCAATAATATTCCACTTGGCAATATTGATAGCGCAGTTTAAAAGCATCGCGTTACGCTCATCGCCTTGTGCGGAAAAGATTTTATCTATATCGTAGCGCAGGCGACCGTCTAAATATTCCCTTTTGTTATTGCCTTGTAGGTAGCTTTTGAGCTCCTGCTCGGCGGCAGCCATTGCCTGCAAAACAATGGTGTCGTCACCCTCGGTAATTTGCTCTATTTGGTAGCCGTAAATGTTGTTTTTGAGGTCGTCTATTTGTAAGTACATAGTTTTTAATATTTATTGTTTATCCTTGCCCCAAAGCGGTAGGTACTTTTATTTCTGCGTGTGCGCGTGCTGAGATAATTAAACGCCCCATGCACGGCATCGGGTCCGTCATCGTGAGCGCCAGAGCCTTTTTCAAAGGCTAAAAACTGGTCAATAAGGGTTTGCATATCGGGGTCTTCTTTGAGGCTGGCGTTAAAAAACACATTCTTCCGCTCAAAATACCCAGAAAGGCTTTCTATCCTGTCAAACTTATCGGTTTTAGGGCGTTTATCGGCAACCACAGGAATGTAATAGCCTCGTTTTTCACCCTCACGGTCAAAGTCCGAAACAAAATCGTCCATCGCAAAAAGCCCCTCTATGAGATAGCGAATGTTGAATTTTTCGAGGTGATTTTCCTCGTAAGTGTTATAGAGCCACTCGGCACAATGGGCACGGCTTTTTTGTTGCATATACGCGGTGATGATGTGGTATTCCTTGCCGGTGATGCCTACCAAAACCAGCGCCTTGTAATCGGCGTTTTGCTTGTAGGAAAGGTCGCCATAAAAACACAAAGCATCGTATTTTTTTAGCGGTAGTGCGGGTTTATATCTAATATCCTCATATTTAAAAATCGCTCCGTCCTCAATGTGGGTATGCATATATTCGCGAAGAAAGGAACGGCGGGGCGTTTTTTCGTATTTCTTACGCCAATAATCAGCACTGGTTTTTTCTGGCCATTCGGGCTGAAAGCTGATTAAATCCTTGACGGCACACACGCTTAAAACTTCAAAGTGCAGGGCATTGCTTTCCTTTTTATTTCCAGTTTTTAAAACGGTTTTAAAATAGCTTTTTAAGCGGTTGGTAATGGAGTTTTTATGAAAGTTGTTATTGGCAAACACAAAACGCTCGGTGGCGTCTTCATCGGTGTCAAAACAGCCCCAAATATCCTCGGTGATATAGTCTACGCTTTCACGCATAATGCGGTCGTTGTGAATGGATTTTTTGCTGTCCACATCATCAACAACGATGTAATCGGGACGCTCGGCCTGCTCTCTGGCACCTCGTGGGTTTTGCCCAAATCCGATAGACATAAAGCGTATGCCGTCGGAAGTAGCAAAGTCGCCATCTGCCCAGTTTCCAGCGGAATAACGCTCCCCATAATCATTTTTGATACGATTGTTAAATTGCAATTGTGCTTGAATGGAAGAAAGTAGTTTTTTGGCTTTGGGCTCGGTCTCGCCCACCAAGAGCATAAATTTCAAATTATTTTTAGCCAAATACAAATACAGCGGAATACCCATATCAATATGTACAGACTTTCCTGCTGAGCGGTACATTTCAGCCAGTAATCTCAGGCGTTTGTGTTTCACAATGATTTTCGCCAACTTGGCGTGGAACCACGCGGAGGGTTTTTTGGCATAGTTTGGAAAATAATACGCAAACCAGCGGAGATAATCCGCCTCTAAATGCCTTATTCGCTCGGTTTTTTCTTTGGAAGTCTCGCCGATTTTTACCGAAGTAGCCTGCGCTATGCGCTGGCAATGCTTGTCGTAATCCTGTAATAATTTTAAGTATTTGTTATTGCTCATTGCTTATCTATGTTGTTGATTTTTAGTTGTAAAAATAGTTTGTGATACTTGGTGCACTCTTTGGCAAACTGCGGGTCCTGCTCGGCGATGAAAAAGTCTAATTCCTTTAATATTTTATGAATGACAATCGGGTCGGCTTGTTTGTTGAGCCTATCAATGGCTGCCATGAGTTTATTCACGGCATCGGCGTTAAAGGTTGCAGGCTCGCCATTGGCTACCCGCAGGGCTTCTTGTTGGAGTTTTTGTTTTATAGCAGTTGGCGATGCGTGGAAATTGAGGCGTTTTTGCTCCCAATTGTCCGCCTTTGCCCAGTTGCCGATGGTTTTTTCGGTTACTTTAAAATGCTCGGCGACTTCTTTCAAAGTGATTTCTAAATTTTCAATATAAAATTCCTCTGCCTTGAGTCGTGTTTGTGTCTTTGCCATTCTTTTTTAAGGGCAAAAATGCCCTCATTATAAAGTATTTAAAAGATAAAGTTTGAAGATACGACAGATGTGTCTGATGTTCGGTATAAGATTTTTTTTGGCAAAAATTGTAACTCAAATTTGCCTCAAAATCATAACAAAAATGCCACGATTTATATTAAATGACGAAACAAAGGCCAACTCTTACGGCTTTAAGATAAAGACTAGCGGTATCAGTCTGGAGCGCTTCTCCGCAAACCCTGTAATGCTTGACGGGCATAATCCGTCCAACCTTTCCGTCATAGGTCAATGGAAAGAAATTAAGACAGAGGACGGAAAGCTCTCCGCTGACACCGATTTTGATACAGAGGACCAAAATGCGGCGCTCATTGCAGGCAAGGTAGAGCGCGGCATTATTAAAGGGGCTAGTATGGGCATTGCCTTTCAAAAGAAAGATTTAAGACTAGAAAATGGAGAGCTGATACTTTCGGCGTGTGAGCTTTTGGAGGCATCTATTGTTTCCATTCCTAGCAACGCCAACGCTTTACGCCTGTATGTAGACAATAGACTTTTGACACGCGAAGAAGTGCAGAACCTATGCCTATCTATTGAAAATAAAGAAAATTTTAATCCAGAACATATGAAAAAAGTACAATTAAGCACAGCTGCCTTGCTCATCTTAGGGTTTGCGGCAGCACAAGAATTAGGCGCCGAACAAATCAACGAGGCGGTGCTGAGCTTAGATAAGCAAAAGAAAGATTTAGAGGCAAAACTTCAACTTTCAGAGGAAAAAGTACAAGCCTATGAGAAAAAGACCAAAGAGGAAAAAGACAAAGCCATTGTCCAAATGGTATCTCTTGCCGTGAAGCAGGGCAAAATCACGGCGGACAAACATCAGTCTTTTGTGGATTTAGCCCAGCAAAATTTTGAGCTGGCCAAATCCGCGCTTGATGCCATTCCAGCTAAACAAAACTTTTCGCCCGAGGTGAAAACGCCAACCGGAGCCGTTCAAACCATGGAAGAGTTTCAAAAATTGAGTTTAACGGAGCAATTGGCGTTTAAACAATCTAATCCAGAGGGCTATAAAGCTATTTTAAAACAACTTTAAACCTCATTTAAAAACAATTTAAAAACAGAATATATGGCAAAGAATTTTCCAGAAATATGGGAGGGCCGAGTGCGCCATAACTTAGAGAAAGGCGCAACGGCGGATTTTTTAGACGGCGTGTCAGAGCTTGACGGCGATGTAACGCAAATGGGTGAAAAAAATATCATCCATGTACCCACCACACAATTTGCACCGGAGGTGTTGATTAACAACACCACTTATCCGCTTGCCGTGCAAGAATACACCGATGACGAAGTAGTTATCAGTTTGGATAAATACCAAACCAAGCCCACCAAACTCACCGATGACCAAATTCAAGGTGCGAGCTACCAGCGCATCGATGCCATTACCAAAGCACAAACCAACTCCATTGGAGCAAGGAAAATGAAAAAAGCCTTGCACTCCATCGCACCACAACAAAACGAGCCTACCAAAGGGAATATCGTGTTAGATATTGCCGATGATTCTGTGGGGTGTACTTATGAGGATTTAGTAAACCTCAAAGACAAATGCGATGCCGCCGAGTGGCCAGAAGAAGGCAGAAGATTGGTGCTTTGCAATAAGCACTGGAACGCCCTTTTGAAAGATAGAAAAAACTTCGGCGACCAGTTGGTCAATTACAAAACAGGCACTGTATCACCAGTGATTGCCGGCTTTGAGATTAAGAAATACATTGCCTCGCCGCACTACAACGCCAGCAAGGAGAAAAAAGCCTTTGGCGAAGTGCCATCAGGGGGCGACAAACCCGCATCCGTAGCCTTTGTTTTAGACAATACGGCGAAAAAAACAGGCATTACCAAGCAGTATTTTTCCGAAGCAGGAAAAGACCCAGAGAACCAAGCCAATTTGCTCAGTTATCGTCATTATTTTATCGCTACGGCAATGGAAGATAAATGGCGTGCGGCTTTAATCTAAAAAGGATGTAAGGGCTAAGCCTATTTAGCCCTTTTCCTTTAATTATTAATTATTTAAAAACAATCAAATGGAACCTATATTTAAAGAAAACCCACAGCTTGATGTGGTGTATAAGACTTCCGATGGAAAATATTTTTATACAGAAAACGACGCTAAAAACTACGCCTCAAATTTAGAGGACAAAAAGGTTAAAAAATTAATGCGTGGTAATGATACCTCAAAATCAATTTTAAAGGTGGTATCACAGATATTGAACAATGCGGTTGAAGATGCAAGTGAAACCGAAGAGAAACCTAAAACTCAAAACTCTGAATTAAACGAGAAAATTCAAGAGTTAAAAACTTTGGAATTAGTCAAGTCAAATTACAACCAAATGAAATCTTTGGTTAAATATTTTGATTTGAAAACAGAAGACCAAAAAGCAGAGACTTATATCAAAGTCTTAGAAGAATATAAACAAAAAATCTCTCAATAATGAACGGCGTTAAATTTATCAGAGAAAACGGCGGACTGGGCAGAACCCTTGCCAGTGAGGACGCTACCTCCGGACTTATCGTGTACGGCGAAACAGCCGTGGAAAAAGCCCTTATTTTGTCGGTGGAAGAATTGGAAGCACTGGGGGTTTCCGCCACTTCGCACCCTGTTTTGCATTACCAAGTGAGCGAATTTTTCCGCATCAATTTAGGGGCAAAATTATACATTCAATCCGTGGAAAGCTCCGACCAAAACTACACCGAGGTGAAAGTCCTCCAAAACTTCGCCCAAGGGAAAATAAGGCAAATTGCCGTGTGCGACTTCAAAACGCCTAGCGCTAATTTGCAAGTGTGTGTAAAGAAATTGCAGGAGGTAGCCTCAGAACTGGGCAAAAGAATTACCCCGCTTTCTGTTTTGCTTTCTTTGAAAATCGAAAGCGCAGAGATGACCTCACTTCCTGATTTGCACACTATGGAGAGCGACAAAGTGAGCGTTATCATCGGGCAAGACGGCGGTGGGCGTGGCAACTTTTTGCACCAAACCAATCCATCACTTTCCTGCATTGGGACGACTCTGGGGGCTCTTTCCAAAGCCAAAGTTCACGAGAGTTTGGGCTATGTAGAGCGTCAAAACTTGGTTTCTTCTACTTACGACAAAGCTCTCACAGGCGATGAGTGGCGAGCCTTAGAACTAGATGTACCTGCCTTTTGTGATGGCTCCAAGCTCGGAGATTACACGCCTCAGCAATTGGATAGCCTAAACGATAAAGGCTACATATTCCTCACGCAATATGCTGGAAACGCTGGCACTTACGCCAACGATAGTTTTACAGCAACGGCCTTAAATAGTGATTACGCTTACATTGAAAACAATCGCGTTTTGGATAAAGCCATTCGGGAGGTAAACCGTGTATTAGTGCCTAAAATTTCGGCACCGGTTTACATTGACCCAGATACAGGCTATTTGGAAGCGGCCAATGTGGCAGCCTTAGAAGCCCTTTGTGATGAGCCTTTGGACGAAATGAAACGAAATGGAGAGCTTAGCGGTTACCGCGTGTACATTGACCCACGCCAAAATGTCTTGCAAAAATCCAAGTTGGAAGTGGTCATCAAAGTGGTTCCCGTGGGAACACTTAGACAAATTGAAGTGAAAATCGGTTTAACATTAAACTTGAATAATTAAAAACTTGCAGGAGTAGCATATATGACTTATCACTCTATATGTGAAGTAATCGGCAGTATACGAATATAATTATATCAACAAAGCACTAACGGTTTTTAAGGTGGATAAGCACAAAAGTTTTTGCGTGAGTGCTTTGTTATTTTGAAAATGAAAAGTAAAAAATTATGGCAATAGAATTAGAACCATTAATCAACGGCCGAGAATACGGCTGGGCAGATATTATTTGCAATATCGGCGGTACGCCAGTAACAGGCATCAGGGCTATTAAATACGAGGAAGAGCAGGAAAAGGAGAATGTTTACGGCGCGGGGCGGTATCCGATTTCGAGAGGCTACGGACGCGTAAAGGCCACTGCCAGCATCACGCTTTTGGCAGGCACGGTGCTAGCGCTTAAAGCTAAGGCTCCGAAAGGACAACTCCACCGTATTGCGCCCTTTTCTATCACCGTGAGCTATCAGCCCGACAACCAGCCGCTGGTAACGCATATCCTGAAAAACTGCGAGTTTAAAAAAGCAGGCTTCGATTGGAAAGAGGGCGATATGAGCAAAGAGGTAGAGCTGGAATTGATTATTTCTCACATTGTAGACAAATCAGTTTAATTACACTTTAAAAACTATTTAAACAACATTTAAAACGATAAAAAAAATGAACGAAACAATTTGCGGGCTAAGCCCAGAGGAAATAGAGCAACTCAAAGCCGAAAAGGGTGCTTTGGTGTTAGTTACGGTAAACTATGCCGGACAAGCTCAAAATGTGATTTTTAAAGAGCCGACCTTTCAGCAGTTGGAGGCGCTCTCAAAGATTAGCAAGAGCAATGAGATGAAAGCCGTGCAATCGGCCTATGCCAATTATATCGTAAAGGCAGACGAGGAAATAGAGCAGCGCGATATGCTCAAAGCCAAAGCCGTGGAGGCGCTGATGGCAAGAATGCAAAAAACTACTGCCGAGGCAAAAAACTTGTAAGCTCGCTGCAAGGCGAGCAACCCGAAAACGGAAGATGGCAAGCAGATGCTTTGATTAGGGCAAATTTTGGTGTAAACCCTGAAAATCTACAAGTAAGCGAGTGGAATAAGTTATATGCCCAAGCCCAATGGTTGGAAGAATGGCGTATGCAGAACCAAGCCGAATTGTTTTTGAAACTCTTCGGGAGCTAATCATTCAAACAACGATTAGCAAAAACA
Source organism: Ornithobacterium rhinotracheale (assembly GCF_022832975.1). NCBI lineage: Bacteria > Pseudomonadati > Bacteroidota > Flavobacteriia > Flavobacteriales > Weeksellaceae > Ornithobacterium > Ornithobacterium rhinotracheale. The sequence goes on from NZ_CP094846.1 coordinate 979,546, forward strand.
ATCATAGCATAAAAATACCAAAGCCCCCCAACAATAGGAAATGCAAAAACAAAAAAAATGCTCAAAATAAGACTAAAAAAAATGCTTACGAAAAAAGCATAACCTAATGGTGTGATTTTATAACCTTTCATAAAAACGAAACTTTTTACAAAGATAAAAAAAATGTCTTCAAATTCAGTAACATATCAAATTAATTTTACCGCCAATACGGAACCTATTTTTAATAAGATAGAAACAGGTTTCAATGGTGTGAAAAAATCAGTTGAGCAAACAAATAAAGTTTTTGGAGACTGCTATAAAGCATTATTATCGGTAAACTTAGCGGCCGATGGTATGAATGTTTTAAAGCAAAGTTTCGACAACCTAATTCAGCCCGGCGCTACACTGAACTCCCAAATGGCAGAGCTTTCGGCCATTACAGGCGTTACAGGCGAAGGATTAAAGGCTATTGAACAGGCCGCACGAGATACCTCCAAAACTTTTGGAACGGATGCCTCCGCCAATGTGGAGAGTTATAAATTGGTGCTTTCGCAATTAGACCCCGAGATTGCCAAGAACGCCGAGGCGATGAAGCTAATGGGCGAGCACATCAATGTTTTGTCCAAACAGATGGGAGGCGATACAGTGGCGGCTACCAATGTTTTGACCACTTCGATGAACCAGTTTGGTATTTCTACCGAAAACCCCATCGAGGCGGCTAAAACAATGGGCGAAATGATGAATGTAATGTCGTCAGCGGCACAGGCTGGAAGTGCCGAACTTCCACAAATCCAGTCGGCTTTGGAACAGGTCGGGATGGTAGCCAAAACCACAGGATTAAGTTTTGAAGAAACCAATGCCCAAATTCAGATTTTAGATAAGGCCGGAAAAAAAGGAAGTGAGGGCGGTGTGGCACTCCGAAATGTTTTAACTACATTGTCAGAGGGGCGTTTTACTTCCAAATTGGCCGCGCAAGGTTTGCAGCAAGCAGGTATTTCGGTGGAGTATTTGGCCAATACCAGCATACCGCTTACCGATAGGCTGAAAACGCTGAGAAAAATCCAGAATGATACGGCGCTAATGACCAAAGTGTTTGGTAAGGAAAACATGGCGGCCGCGATTGCAATGATTAATGGGGCGGATGAAGCCGCAGAGCTTACGGAGCAAATTACAGGCACCAACTCGGCCACAGAGCAAGCCGAAATTATTATGGGCAGTTATGCCGAAAAAATGGCAAGAGCAAAGGCTTGGGTGGATGATTTAAAAATAGGATTTTTTAATCTAATTGAGCCAATGGCTCCATTAACTCAACATTTTTTCTCTCTTGTAAATGCTTTGGGTGATATGTCCAGAGTATATATATCTGCAAAATCTGCTATAGAGGCTTTCTTTCCTAAGTTGTTTTTAAAAACTATAAAAACAGAAGAAGATACCATAGCTACCAATGCAAATACCACAGCAACCAATAGGAACTCGTTAGCCAAAGGGAGAATGGGAAACGCCTCACTTCTTTCCGCTATAAAGATGAAATCTATCAATGCACAAATGACTATCGGAGCCGTTTTAGCTAGAATACAGGCAAGCGGTATTCGCTCGGTGGCAAGGGCTTTTTTGCAAGCTACTTTGGGGGCCACGGCCTTTCAAATTGCCTTAGATGCTTTAGGGATAGGGCTAATTTTGGCAGCCATTGCCGCACTCATTTTTGGGTTAAAACATTTGTGGGAGAACTCACGCCGTTTCCGTGAGATTTTATTTGGAATTGGCTATGCAGGGCGTGCCGTGTTTCATAACATTGGTGTGGTTCTGCAGCGTGTATGGCAAAAAATCATCAAGCCCATATTTGACATTTGGTGGGAAACCGTGAGCGGGTTTTTCACTTTTGCCTACGAGATGGGCTATAATTTTGCCGTGTCATTGGGCGAGTTTTTCGCTTGGCTGGGCGATGTTTTTACAGCGGTTTTTTCTGCGATATGGGATTTTTCCGTGCAAGTTTTTACAGGCATTTTAAACATTTGCTCCGAGGCGTGGGCTTGGATAACGGATACATTCGGAGGCTTTGCCGCGTGGGTAGATGAGACCATTTTAGGGACTTTAAAAAACATTTTTTCCAGTGCTTGGGATTGGGTGATGGGATTTGTCGACAAAATCGTAGGGATTTTTAGAAAAATTGGGGGCTGGCTCTCCGATACCTTTGGGGGTATTTTTTCCTCGGATGGAATGCTTAGTGTAAAAACAGAATATAAAAAAGGCGAAGAGGCCGGAGGAAAGAGTTTTGACCGCGATAAAGCAGAACGGGAAAAGGACAAGCCCCAAGAAGTGTCCATCGTGGAGGATAAAAAGAATTTATTTGACCTTAAAAAAGGAGGTCTTACACCGCCTACGGTGGGCGGTATTGCCGGCGAAAAAGCCAAGAAGAAAAAGAAAAAAGGCGGTAAAGAGCATTCCGATAGTGGCAATAAGGTGCAGAGCCTTACGGTGGGCAAGTTTATGGACAACCTAAATGTGTATATGAACACTACGAATGGCATTGATAAAGAACAACTTGTACAACAGTTGAAAGAAGTATTTTACACTACGGTGGCGGATTTTACAGGTGCCACAAATTAAATCAAAAAAGATGATAGATTTAAATATTCAAGCTGATAGCAGAGGACTTAAAAGCGCGGGCGTGAATGCTTTATTTCGTTTTTCGATGGAGAACGCTCAGCCTTTGGAAATCAAAAAAGGTGATGATTACAACTTTGCCGAGCTAAAAGAGCTGGAAAACCGCCCTTGGATTACCACATTGAAAATACGAGGCACAGCGGGCGAGTTTGAGTTTTCAGAAATTATCATCAGCCTAACGCAAGAGCGTAACATTGTAACCACGCCTTTGCAAGGGCGCGACGGCACCATTAAAGAGTATATTTCCGATGGGGACTATTCTATTACTCTTGATGTGGCTATTTTACCGCTTAGCGCGGTAGCACAGGATGATGAAAGTACTTTTGCCATTGCCGAAAATCATTACCCCGACGAAGAAATTAAGCGCCTACACCGCCTGCTCTTAGAGAAGCAAGCCCTCGAGGTACAGAGCGATTTTCTAACGCTTTTTGATATTAAATCCGCCGTGGTAAAAAGCTACTCCTTGCAGCAGGAAACACATAGCAACCGCCAAAGTTTGCAAATTCAAATGCTCTCCGACAGGGCTTATGAGATTAAACAAATACAGCAGGACAATGTTAAAGTTAAGTAGTCATATCATCATAGAAAGCGAAAAAACTTGGGAGTTTTTCGCCCTCAATGAGTGTACCATTACAGAGGACACCGGTAGACTTACCGATACCTGCGAGCTGGTATTGCCGAAAAATATCCATTGGCAGGGCTTTGTTTCAGAAAACGGAAAACCGCCCATCAAAAGAGGCGACAAGATAGAGGTTCGTTTAGGCTATGATGACGAGCTGGTTACTCGCTTTTCGGGCTTTGTTAGAAGTGTAGATGCAAAAACACCCATCACCATCAAATGCGAGGACGGTATGTTTATTTTGAAGTCGAAAAAAGCAGAGCCAAGGTCGTTTAAAAACGCCTATCTAAAAGATATCATCGCCCATCTTTTAAAAGGTACAGGTGTGGAATTTTACCTCATTGACAAAGATATAAAAGTGGGGCTTTGGCGTATCACCAAGCCCAATGTTTCCGAAGAACTGCAAGAGATGAAAGAAAAGTTAATGATTTCGGCGTATTTCCGCAGGATTAACGGCAAAAGCATTTTATATGTGGGGCTGACCTACCCATTTGACAACCGTAAAAAGTTGAAATTTTCCCACGCTAAAAATATTATCTCCGAAAATTTCGAGTACAGAGAAAAGGAAGATATACGCGTGCGCGTGGAGGCACAGAGCTTTAACGCTAAACACAAAAAAATAACCTACGAATACGGCGACAAAGATGGCGAGCTAATCAAAATACGAATGGACGGGCTAAGTGAGGTAGAGCTTAAAAAATACGCTATGCAAGCGCTCGAACGCTACAAGCAAAGCGGATTTAAGGGGAGTTTTGAAACTTTCGGCGTGCCAGAGGTGAGCAAATGCGATATGGTGGAAATACACGCCAGCGACGGAAATAGCGGAACCTATTTAGTGAAAAAAAATGAAATCCGTTTTGGACAAAATGGCTACCGCCAAAACATTGAGCTGGGAATGCCTTTAAATATTGATAAAAAATGAAAGAACTTATCCAACAGCTAGCCCAAACCGGCGAGGAAATTTACGCCAAAATCTGCGAGGTGATTTCGGTTAATTCCGAGAACCACACCGCCGATTTAAAGCCCTTAGACGGTTCTTCGCCTATTGATGATGCCTACCTGATGGCAGACGACCAAGCGGGCGGTATTTACGCCGAGCCTGCGGTGGGTTCGCTGGTGTGTGCGGTGTTTATTTCCAAAGAAATTGCCTTTGTGGTAGGCAGCTCAGAGCTAAAAGAGTTTTCCGTAAAAATTGAAAATACCGCTCTGAAAATAAACGCCGAGGGCTTTCTCCTCCGCAAGGAAAACGAAACTTTAAAACAATTAATGGCGGATTTGATTGCGACGATTAAACGAATGAAATTCACCACTAACACAGGGAGTACGATAAAGCTTATCAACGAGTCCGAGTTTACCGCGTTGGAAAAACGATTTAATTCACTTTTAAAAGATATTTAAAATGGCTTTAAAGCCGTAGCACGGCAGGCAATTAATTTTAATACAGAAAAAATGCTCAACGAAAACAGACTAAAAAATAAAATCATCGCCGCAATGGACAAATGCCAGCAGGAGGAAGATAACCCCAACCGAAGTAAGGAGCAATTTGCCGGCGATTTGGCGCGTGCCATTGTGGAAGAAATCAAAGACCTACAAATTCATTACACCTCGGGGCTCATTGCACCCACTAGTGGCGGGCCCGTAACAGGAACGATTAACGCTAAAATTGAATAATGATGCTAGAATTATTACAACCATACATAAGTGAGATTATTACGGCTATTATCAGTGCTTTTGTCGCTTGGTTTTTTTCGCGCAAAAAGCAACAAATGGAGGTGCAAGCAAATGAGCTTGACAATGTAGATAAAGCCGTACGCATTTATCGTGAAATGATAGAGAATTTAGGCGAACAACTTAAAACGGCCATTGTGGAACTTGATGCGGCTAAAAAAACGATAAAAGAATTAGAGCAAAAAGTAGAAGCGCTCACCAACGAACTCACCAAATACAAACAACTCAACGGAAAGTCCGTAGCACGGACAGGCAATTAATTTTTAAAGCAATGATAATAACCGTCCTACATAAACAATCCCTTTTCGATGTGTGCCTCCAGCACACGGGGAGCATTGCGGGCATTTTTGAGTTGGCCGAGACGAATAACCTTAGCATCACCGATGATGTGCAGGCTGGGCAAAGGTTAGAACTTCCCCCTCTCGGAGGGGGAAAGGGGGAGGTCGCGCAAGATGCGGATATATTAGCCTACTACCAAGCTAAAAACATTCAGCCTGCCACGGCATTGGAAGAATACACCGAAAAATTAGAAGGTATCGGTTATTGGGCAATTAACCAAGACTTTAAAGTTAGCTAATTATGGCACGAACAATAGAAGAAATACAAGCAGAGATTTACCAAGAAAAAGAAAACCACGAGGAACTAAACGAGCTCAATAGCACGAGCAAAACCGCCCTTTGGCGCTTGTGGATTTACATTGTGGCGGTTGCGATTTGGAGTTTGGAAAAAATCTTTGACCGCCACAGGGCAGAGATAGACGAGCGTATTCGTGTGCAGAAGAATTTCCGCCTGCCTTGGTACAAAGAAATGGCGTTGAAATTCCAGTACGGCTATGGTTTGGCACTGGTAGATGAAACCGACTATTACGACAATTCAAAGCTAACCGAGGAAGAAATAGAAGCATCCAAAATCGTAAAATACGCCGCCGTGATTGAGCAAGAAAACGCTTTAATCGTGAAAATTGCTACCGAAAAAAAAGGAGAATTACAGCGAATTTCTAACGAAGAAGAAAACGCCTTTGTGCATTATATGAACCGCATAAAAGCCGCGGGCGTAGAAGTGCGTGTGATAAACTCCGAGCCTGATATGCTTGCCGTGGATTTGTTGGTGTATTACGATCCTTTGCTAATGAAAAAAGACGGCAGCTACATTGATGGTTCTGCCGCCGAACCCGTCAAAGAGGCGATTAAGGAATACATGAAAATCTTGCCATTTAATGGCGAGCTGGTGCTAGAGCATTTAACCGACCACCTGCAAAAATTAAAAGGCGTGGCCATTCCGCATTTGCAACAGGTGCGCAGCAAATGGCTAGATGGCGATTACACCGCCATTGCCGTGCGTAAGGTGCCAGAGAGCGGTTATTTTAAAGTGGACGAAACCGAATTAAATATTACTTATGAACCGAATATTTAATATTGATTTACCCAAATTGGTATTGCTTTTAACGCCCACTTTTTTGCGCAAAGCAAGATTTAAGGCGTGGCTGGTCTCGCTCGTTTATCCACTAACCAGTGTGCAAAACACTTTCCAACGCTTGCGCGCGGAAGATATTTACAAGCTGGAACACACACCCCAAGTGTGTAGCTTGGAGGCGATGCTAAACGACCATTTTGATATAACGCAAAGGCGTATCCGCATAGGTGAAACTTTAAAGGCTGACCCCTTTTTCATTTTTGCGGAGAATGAAAATACGCCCAAGTTTATTGATAATGAAAACGACATCATTTATCTCAATAGCTACAACGAAAACGCCGATACAGGGAGCGAATTTGTGGTGTATCTACCCTTTGAGGTTTGGGATAGAGAAAAGACAGAGGTAGCGCTTGGCGAATATCGTTTTTACCAAATGGAGGCGCTTTTAGACTTCTACAAATTAGCAGGAAAAAAATACAAAATAGTTTTAAATGGATAAATTAATTTTAAACGGAACCAATGGCTTTCCACTCCACACCGATACGCTTGCCGAGGCGCAGCGTGCGTGGAATATCTTTAATGCCATCTCTGGAATTACGGGCGATTTGGCGATTTTGCAAGGTTGCGAGCAGAAAGGCTCAAGCGTAAGCGATGGCGTGGTCGTTATCAAAGGCGAAGTGCTGAATTTTAAAGGTGGCGCCGTGATGCCCACGATAATTATTGAGGAAAAAATTACCGAACGAGCCTTTAAAGACAAAAATAAAAAGCCCGTGTTTGCTACAAGAACCGCTAAGTTTGGCGCAGGCTCCAACGCCCACAACTGGGCAGATTTTAAACGATTTAAGCCACTTCCTGCATTGCAAGAAGAAAAGGAAGATAAAACAACGGTTACAGCCTTAGACAAAAAGCTAACGAAGCTAGAGAAATTAATTAAAAATACCATTCCAGTGGGGCTTGTCGCTATTTGGGACAGACCAGCAAACGAAATACCTGCAGGCTGGGTGGAGCACACCGATTTGCGAGGCAGAGTTCCGGCAGGGCAAGGTTCGGGCGAATTTTCTACGCTTGGGGCTGAAATTGGCGAGGCTAAACACACCTTAACCATCGCAGAAATGCCCCGCCACAGCCACAAATTTAAAGGAAGAATTACGCAAGATGATAAAGGAACAGGGGCCGATGGCACTGAATATTCCACCCAGTCCTACTATGGTTTAAGTGAGGGCGTAGCCATAGATTATCAAGGGGGCGATGTGGCACACAACAACATTCAGCCCACTAGAATTGTAAAATTTATCCGCTTTGTAGGATTTGAAGATTAAAACTAAAAACAATGGCAAAGACAGATTTAAATAGCATTAAACAATGGTTTAAGAACGGCTTAAAGCCCACGCAGGAGCAATTTTGGGCGTGGCTGGATTCGTTCTGGCACAAGGACGATAAAATTCCCGCGGAAAATATCCAAGGGCTAAACGATATGCTTTCGGGCATAGATTTATCTTCTAAGGTGGAAAATGCAGATTTTGAAAGTTTTAAAACTGAAAACACTGGAGAATTAGCGAAGAAAGCCAACGCCAACGCCGATAACATTACAGATAATGTAGCAGACTGGCAAACAGCCTTGAGTATTTACACCAAAGAGACGGCGAAAAAAGAGCTAGGCGAAAAGGTAGATAAGGAAGAAGGCAAAAGTTTGAGTACTAATGATTTTACGAACGAATATAAAGCGGTACTGGATAATTTGCCCGTGGAGCTATCCACGGAGACGACTATTAAGTTTGACCGAGATAGGGATTATGGCACGCGTACTCGTCCTATTGATACTTTTACGCTGGATTTGGCTGGTGCTAAACGAGGTGTGGTTAATGTGATTTTCTTCAACGGTGCGCGACTACCGACACACTCGGCAATTGATTGGAGCGGTAGCTCCGTGAATTTCATTCCCAACACTACATGTAAGATAATCTTAATGTATTTGGATAATCGAACAATTTTAGGAAACTTATTATGAATCGCAGGCGTTTATTTTTTTATAATAATCAACATTATGTAGAACTGCATACAGATGCTGTAGGATTGCAGGACGCGCCTTACCTAAAACAAAGGGGAATGCAGTTTAAATATGAAGTGTATATAGAGAGAGATAAGCTAATAGAGGGCTTAATTACGGAAAATGATTACACATTGAATTTAACGGAACAGGTGGGGCGTAAACGCATACGGGTGTATGGGGTGATGAGTTTAAACTTGGGACAAACTTATACTACGGTGGAGGGTAAGCCGTGGCATGACCCTATGTATAAAAGATTTGAGGATACTAATAATGTGGGGCATATTAAAGTAGTAGATTTTAGCCGAAGTAAAATAAAAAGTATAGGTTTTTGGGTAACTGATGGCTTGTTGCTTCCAGAAGTGATTATGGGAGATCACTCCCAGTGGCGACACAGGGGATTAAATTTTAACATACGCTCTTGGTTTAGAAAGGAATGTGTTCGCTGGATGGATGAGCTGTTGTTGTGGATGCAACAATTACAGAAAGGAGATATTAACATATTCCATCACGAAGACATACAATGGACAGAAATAGGTGAAGTGGCTTATCGAGATTTGAGAGCGCGTGATGCCTTCGGTTTGGATTGGGCGTATAGAGGAGGCAAAACGGCACGCCCAGATAATTACGAAGATTTAAAAGGGTTTAGTTATAGAGGATAATAAAATAAAAAAGAATATGAAGACAATTAACATTAATGACAAAGAATTAAAGCTCTATGAGGGCGGAGAAGATGGCTTTGTAGGAGTGGAATACAACAGCCAAGATTTTGATTTACAAAACATTTTTTACAAAAACAATGGGCTAAAAAAAGAAGTGAGAGCCACAAAAATCATCATTGATTTGGAAAACAATCAAATCCTCACGGAAAAAATTACCAGCTCCATCACACCAACAGGGGACAAAGTGGATACAAAGATAAACCCAGTGTTTATAACTTCGGAAGAAGACACAAAACTTTTCATGCAACAAGCCAAAACATTACTTGTGCCAGCTCTACTTAACGGCATTGTGCGAGATATGGAGCTATCAAGAGCCGTAATGGATTTACGCGGAAATTTAATCGAAACTCAGCCTGTGCCAATTACTGAAAATGAAGAAAAAGAGGGGTAGATGAAAAATTTTATGTTATACCTAATAGCTTACACCTTGCTTTTGCCACTCACTATCTTTAATTACATCGTGGTGGTAAGGGCTAAGGATAAAACACGCAAAGGCTATTTCAAGAGTACAGCCATTAACATTGACAGGTTCGGTAATCGAGAATTTAGAGCGACTTGGAATAAGTTTTTGAGGGCTGAAAATGGTTATGCTTTCGGCGATGAGAGGGAGACTATCTCCTCAGTTTTAGGCAAAAACGAAAGAGACGGCACGCTCACGAAATGGGGCAAAATCTTATGTAAAATCTTAAATAAAATAGACAAAAATCATTGTAAAAAATCAATTAAAAATTTAGACTTATGAATCAATTATTAAAAGCATTCAACTTCTTCGGGGCTATGGCATTTGCCCTTATTCCCGTTATCGCTTACAGAGAATGGGTTGATTATCCAAACCAGCAACACCCATTATTGCAATGGCTATGGGTAATTATAGCCTATGGTGTTATTGCTCCAATCATTATTAGGTTCGCAGCCAAGCACACTGGAAGGCTGGGAACGCAATGGGAAGGCACATATAAAGGCAGAAGTTTTTTCATCGGATATATTGTAACGATGATTATTTGGGCAGCAATCTTTTTTTGGAATAAATAATCATGTTAACGGATAAAGTATTGCATAGCATTGTAGGCATAGCCATCACATTTGTGGTGGCTTATTGCCTGCTCCTTTTAGATTATTCCTGGTGGAAGGCGCTGCTTATTGGTTACGCTGCAACAATCGTTTTTGCCTGCACCAACGAGCTAAGAGACTATTTAGCTTATGGCTTGTTTGATTGGCGGGATATTTTGGCAACGCTTAACCCAATTGTGTTTGTTAAATATTTAATCAAGTTGAAGTTATGAAATTAAGCAAAGATTTTGATTTATTGGAGTTTGCCTGCCACGACGGAAGTGCAACGCCCGAGTTTGCACTCAAGAACTTGCGTGAGCTGGCGCAAAATTTACAAGTCCTGCGGAATTATTTGGGCAAGCCTATAATGGTAAATTCTGGCTACCGAAGCCCAGCGCATAACCGCAAGATTGGCGGCAAAGTGAACAGCCAACACCTGCAAGGAAAGGCTGCAGATATACGCGTGGAGGGCGTGAAGCCCGCAGAGCTTGCCCAAGCGATAGAAAGACTGATTTATAACGGCAAAATGAAACAGGGTGGTTTAGGCATTTATCCCACTTTTGTGCATTATGATATTCGTGGAACCAAGGCAAGATGGAAAGGATGAGAAAGGCGTTTTATAGGAAAATCCCAGCCTTTTATAATGAAGAAACAGGCGAGTTAGTTGGAAGAAATTGGCTATATGATAAGCTAATTGCTTTTAATTTATGGTGGGATTTCAAAATTTTACGCTTAGAGGAAATACCATTATTAGTAGAAGAATGAAAAAGTTAATAGTTATTTTATTGCTGGCGTTGCTAACGAATTGCGGAATGCGGAAAGAAAGCCAAAAAGTGGCAGAATTGAACGCAGAAAGTGCCGAAGTGCAAACGCAAAGCATAACTCTGGAAAAGCTCACCACAGAGCTGGAAGCAGTTAAAAGTACAGCAAAATTTCAGCTATCAAGCCAAGCCTTGGAGCTGGAAGCGCTCGGCGAAAAGCCAGCCATTTTTAGCGAAATCAAAGGTACCGACACCATTTATAAGGTAATTGTGCAGAACGGCAAGCTAAGCAGAAAAAACGAGCAAAAAGACAGCTCGCAGGCGGTGGCGCTCACCAATTTACACCGTGAGCTCTTAGATGAAAAAGCGGAAAATGCAATCTTAAAGCAGGAGAACCATACGCAAAAAGAGAAAATAACCTATTTAGAAAGGGATAATACAAAACTCGTTAAAGGCTTGAAATATGCCGCTATCATTGCTGTAATTGCTTTTTTGGCTTGGCTATTCTGGAAATTTAAGCGCTTTTTAAAGTGGGTTTAAATGATATTTAAAACTTCTTTTGGCAGGACTAGAAGTATAAAAAATGTCCTCCGCTTTTTAAATATTTTCTCAGGACATCTAAAAACACGAGCCACAGGCTACGGAGGACCAAAAGTCTTCTGTCCCTGTGGCTTTTTTTTGTGTTTATGTCCTGAGAAGTGCAAAGATAATAACAATTAAAAAATAAACAATGTAAATCAGCGCCCTTGCCATTTCAAGGGCAAAAGAGAAATTTTGTAAAACATTTTAAAGAGGCTTTAAAAGGCTTTCCGAGTAATGCTACTTATGTGGATTTGTTTGGCGGTTCGGGGTTACTCAGCCACACCGTGAAGTGTGTACACCCAGAGGCTAAGGTAGTTTATAACGACTTTGATAACTTTCAAAAGCGGTTAAAAGCCATTCCAGAAACGAATAAGATTTTAGAGGAATTGAGAGCTTTAAACCTTAAAACACCAAGAGGTAAGATAATTCGAGGCGAAGAAAAAGAGAAAGTACTAGAAGTGCTGAAAAGAGCCGATAAGCGCGGTTTTGTCGATTGGATTACGCTTTCTGGAAGTTTAAAATTTTCAATGAATTATGGTACCGAATTAAAGCATTTTACACACGATAGCCTTTATAACACTATCCGAAAAAACAATTTTGACGAAGCCAACGACTACCTCGCAGGCATTGAAGTAGTAAGCGAAGATTACCGCCATTTGTTCCAGAAGTACAAAGATTTAGACAATGTGGTATTCTTGGCTGATCCGCCTTATTTGAGTACTGACACTGCCACATACGCCAGCGATAAATATTGGAAACTCACAGATTATCTGGAAGTATTGGAAACGCTGCAAGGTTCTAACTTCTTTTACTTTACCAGTAATAAAAGTCAAGTGGTGGAGCTTTGCCAGTGGCTTGAAACGCGTACAAGTGAGAATTTGAACCCCTTTAAATATGCGACTTGTACGGCAATGACTAATCGCCCAAGTCATAACACAGCCTACCAAGATATAATGTATCACTATAAAAAAACAAACGATGAATAAATACCACAAAACACTAGAAAAAATCCTCAGAAAAGGAAAAACACAACGAAATAAAAAAGGCGAAATTCGTTATTTGTTAGATGAACAATTGAAACTCAAACCTGCCGATTTGCTTGAAATTTTTGAGGGGCATGGTATCGCACGAATGAAGCTCAAAAATGAATTAGAACTTTTCCAAAAAGGCGAAAGGCTAACGGAAAAATACCGAGAAAAAGGCATTAACTGGTGGGACTATTGCGGCCCGATATTGGTAAATTCGTATCCCACCTATTTTGAGCGTTTGCCACGCTTAATTGAGCAAATTAATAGAGAAAAGCGGAGCAGCAAAAATTATGTTTTATTTTTAGGAGAAACAGGCGCAGAGAGCAATCAGCAACCTTGCCTTTCTTTGGTGCAATTCCAGATAGATAAAGGCAAGTTAGTGGTCTCGGCTTACCAGCGTTCCAGCGATGCGAATTTAGGCCTGCCAGCCGACATTTACCACTTGTATTTGATTAGCCGGCAAATTGATTTACCGTTGAAGTCAATCACGCTCAATATTGGAAATGTCCACATTTACGAGAATAATTTGGAGAAAACCAAGAGCCTACTGCAAGGCAAAAAAGTGAAATTTGAACTAAATGTGTAATAAAAAAGCCCTCAAATGTGAGGGCTTTTGTCTATCTTTGTCGTGTCTGAATCCGACTAAAAAATGTACATTTCGTTTTAAATTTGTGTACATTTCGTTTTGCGGATTATATAATAAATTAGTAAGCCTTAAAACACTTGTAGAGGAGGCGTGGAGTGCCATTAATGTAGCATTGAAAAAGCGTCATGATTTAATCCCCAATTTGGTGGAAACCGTGAAGGGATATGCACAACACGAGAGCGGAACTCTGGAAAAAGTAATCCAAGCGAGAAATCAAGCAGTGCAGGCTAATGGTGTGCAAGGGCAAGAGCAAGCCGAAAATATGCTTACAAGAGCGTTGGGTGGCGTATTTGCTTTGGCAGAAAGATATCCAGATTTAAAGGCAAATACCAATTTTTTAAGTTTGCAAGAACAGCTTACCCAAATCGAGAACGATATCGAAAAAACAAGAAATTACTACAATGGTACTGTGCGCGAGAAAAATATCTTGATAGATAGTTTCCCGAGCAATATCGTTGCAAATCTTTTTAAATTTACTAAAAGTCAATTCTTTGAGTTGGATAACCCAGCCGAAAAAGAAGTGCCACAAGTTAAATTTTAGACCTTAAAAAATATATGAAAAATAGGTTTTTTGTATTTTTTTTATTGTTCTGTGCAATTGTGTTTGCTCAGGAAGAGCGAATACTTAATTTTCATTCAGACATAAAGGTTGAGGAGTCCTCTGTTGTGCAGATTCAGGAAAAAATCAAAGTGCATTCCGAAGGCATAAACATCCGCCGTGGAATTTTTAGAGTACTCCCTACCATTCGCAAGAAAAATACAGGAAACTATAAAGTAACCTATCATGTGAGCTCGGTATTGCGAGATGGGGTAGAAGAGCCCTATTTTACCGAGATAAATGATGGTAAATTCTATATTTACATCGGCGATAAAAATAACTTTTTGTCGACCGGAGATTACGAATACCAAATCAATTACACGGCAGATAATCAAATAGGGTATTTTGATACCTACGATGAGTTCTATTGGAATGTCAATGGAAACTACTGGGATTTCCCAATAGATGAAGTATCTGCCAATATTCTATTGCCTCATGGCGTAAAAGTGGAAAGCACCGCTTGCTACACGGGAGCCTATGGTGAGGATAAAAAGGACTGCGGTATAGAAGCGGAAGAGAGCGTGGTGAGCTACAAAGCAGAAAATCTACCCATAGGCGAGGGGCTCACGGTGGCTGTGGCTTTCACTAAAGGGATAGTTTTGGCACCCGCCCCCCCAAGTTTTCTTGAAAAATACGGAATTACGATTTTATCTATCATTTTATTGATTCCTACACTTTTCTACTGTTATAAAACTTGGGACAAATACGGGCGAGATTACCCCAGCCCTGTGGTGGTGCCACAATTCAATGTACCCAATAATATGTCGCCAGGCACAGTGGGAATGTTCAATGAGCTGAATGTGAAATCCAAATTTTTCTCAGCTGCCGTGGTGCATTTAGCCATAAAAGGCTATCTGAAAATCGAAGAAATCGTTAAAAAAGGATTTTTTGCAGACGAAAAATACTATAAATTAATCCAATTAAAAGATCCCGATAATAGTTTGCCAGAAGAAGAACAATATTTACTAAAAGAATTGTTCCGTTCTAAAACTGAGAAAATTATTGGAAAAAAATACGATGAGGATTTGAGCGAATCTGTGCAAGCATTTAAAGATTCGTTAATTGTACAAAACGACTATTTAATCCGAAAAGGTGCCAATTTAAAATTTTTAACCTTGCCAATTTTATTGGTGTTTGGGCTAAATTTAGCTTTAATCGCATTTTGCTATATCAATCAATATAAAGACGATAGTTATGAAGAAACGCTTGTGCTTTCGGCATTTTCGTTTGTGATGAGTTTCTTCTTGCTTATTATTCCTGCCTTTGTACGCAGCTTCAATACGGTGATGATTTTGTACAGCATTGCCAGTTTATTTTTGGTGGGCACTGCCGTTTTGTATTTGGTAGAAATGGGCGAGGATTATTATTTTTTAAGTTTTCCACGATTGCTCGTGAGCATTGGGCTAAGCGTTTTACTTTTCTATCGTATTTTGATTAAACGCCCAAGCATTGAATTGCTCGAAACTCAATCTTTGATTAAAGGGCTAAAGATGTATTTGGGCTTTGCCGAAGAAAAGAAATTGCAGTATTTCAATCCACCGAAATTAACGCCACAAGTATTCGAGGAAATGTTGCCTTATGCCATGGTACTTGGCACAGATGGAGTTTGGGGCAAGAAATTTCAAAAAATGGTGGAAGCAGGCGTAGTACCAAAAGACTATGAACCCACTTGGTATGCAGGGAATTTCTATAACTTCAATGCCTTTACCTATGGTTTAAATAGCGGATTAGCCCAAAGCGTAACAACTTCTATGACGCCACCACAATCCTCAAAAGCAGGTTCATCGTCGGGCGGCTTTGGAAGCGGATCGTTTGGCGGAGGTTTCTCTGGCGGCGGCGGTGGCGGTGGCGGCGGTGGCGGCTGGTAGGTTGTTTTTTTCTTAAAATAAGCCAAAATTCCATTTTTTAATTTGCGTTGAAATTTTTATCTTTAGAGCACGGCTGTGTTTTAAAATAGGAAATGTATGGCGCAAAATAAAAATGCTCAATTGAGGTATAAGGCACTTGATCAATGTTTTTCCAATCACTATAAGCGATTTTATCTTCAAGATTTAATAGATTATTGCTCCGAAAAATTAAGTGAGCATTATGCTAAAGGTATGTCGGTCTCTCGCAGGCAAATTTATGATGATATAGATTTTATGCGTAGCGAAGCAGGTTTTTCGGCACCTATTGAAGCCTTTAAAGAGGGGAGAAAGGTGTATTATCGTTATGCTGATAAGGATTTTTCTATCTTAAAGAAGCCACTTTCCGTATCAGAAGAGAATCATTTGCGCGAGGCGGTAGAAATCATTGCAAGGCTGAGCAATGTGAAGGGATTTGATTGGCTAGAAGGGTTGCAAACCAAGCTAAACGCTAGTTTAGGGAAAAACAACACGCAAGTCATCAGTTTTCAGGAAAATGAATTTTTAAAAGGAATTCATTTTTTAAATCCTTTGTATCAATATATCGTTAATCGGCAAGTGGTGGCGATAAAGTATCAGAGTTTTAAAAAAGTGGAAATTCAGAATTTGGTGCTTTCTCCGTATTATTTAAAGCAGTTCAACAATCGTTGGTTTCTTTTCGCGTGGAATCACGAATGGGAGATTTTGCAGAATTTAGCCTTCGATCGCATTTCAGATATTCAAGCAATAGATGAGATTTTCCGAGAAAATACGATAGATTTTGCGGAGTATTTTGAGGATATCGTTGGCGTTACAAATCTCGAAAACGAGCCTGTTGAGCAGGTGGAAATCGAGCTTTCAGATTATATATTACCATATATTCAGACAAAGCCACTGCACGGCTCACAGAAAATTAAGGGAAACCTTTTGAGCATAGAGGTGAAAATCAATTTTGAGCTTATTGCTTTAATCTTATCCTTTGGGCAAAATATGCGAGTGAAATCCCCAGAACCCTTGGTAGGGAAAATTAAAGACATCGTGAGCGAAATGGCAAAGAATTATGCGTGCACTTCTACTGCATAGTTAGTTTTTATCTTTGCACTGTTAATCATTAATACATTTTAATCATGAAAAAACAAAGCGAACATTTAGCTAATTTCTACATTGCAGGATTCACTTATTACCAAGGGGCACAATGTATGAGGCACCTCAAAATCGGAACCCGCGTAAAACTTAAGTACGAAAAAGGCAACCCCTATGATGCTAGGGCCATAGAGATTTACTACAAAGATTATAAACTAGGTTATGTGCCGAGAGTGGAAAATCGTATTTTTTATAAATTGCTAATTATGGGATATAGTGGTATATTTGACGCAGTAATCCAGCAGGTAGATCCCACAGCCCACCCAGAGGGGCAAGTGCGTGTAGTGGTACATTTGCTGCAAAATAAATAAAAAATGATTGTAGGAGAGTTAAAAAGTCAAATAGATAGTATCTGGAATGATTTCTGGACAGGCGGAATCTCCAATCCGCTCACAGTGATAGAGCAATTCACATACCTTATATTTCTCAAGCAGCTAGATGATAAGCAAATCTTGTTTGAGAAAGAAATGAGTATGCTAGGGAGTTCGCCCAGAAAAGCCATTTATACCCCCTCTCAGGAAAGCCTGAGATGGAGCAGCTTTAAAGAAAAAGATCCAGATACTATGTATCAAATCTTTACCCGCCCCAATGAGGCCGCTGGGGATACTACTGCATTTGATTTTATGAAAACATTGGGCGCGCAGGGCGGAAAGTTTTCAGAATACATGAAGGGGGCTACCTTTATGATTCCTACCGCTAGGTTGCTCGATCGAGTAGTGCAGAAAATCGATAAACTCCCGCTTTCTACCAAGGATACGAAGGGAGATTTATATGAGTATATGCTCAGCAAAATCGCCGAGGCAGGTACCAATGGGCAGTTCCGCACGCCAAGGCACATCATAAGAATGATGGTGCAACTTATGCAACCGCAAAAAACCGATGAAATCTGCGACCCAGCACTCGGCACTGCAGGATTCTTGGTCGCCTGTAGCGAATATCTACACGCCAAGCACAGCGATTGGTTTCTGGAACAAGCCTTTAGAGACCATTACCAGAACGAAATGTTCAACGGGATAGAGATAGACCCGTCTATGATGCGTATTGCTTCGATGAATTTGCAGTTGCACGGAATTGAAAATCCTAACCTACAAAATGGAAGTGCCCTTGCCGAAAAACAAAGCGATACCGATAAATATTCGCTTATTTTGGCCAATCCGCCATTTAAAGGAGCCTTGGATTATGAAGAAGTAGAAAGTAGCCTTTTGCAAATTACCAAAACCAAGAAGACAGAATTGCTCTTCCTTTCCTTGATTTTAAGAATGCTTAAAATCGGGGGGCGTGCCGCAGTCATCATTCCAGATGGCGTGCTGTTTGGCAGTACCAATGCACACAAAAAAATACGCAAAGAATTGGTAGAAAATCAGCAATTGCAAGGCGTGATTTCTATGCCAAGCGGCGTGTTTAAGCCCTATGCAGGCGTGAGCACCGCGGTGCTCCTCTTTACTAAGACGAATAGCGCCGAGACACAAGATGTTTGGTTTTATGATATGCAGGCCGATGGTTTTAGCCTAGACGATAAGCGCACACCACTCTTGAGCGATGAGGAGCTGGAACAATGCTTTAACGAGCCTAGCCAAGCGGCGCAAACATTAGGAGAAAAATGTGACATTCCCAGTATTTTGAGCCAATGGGATCACGGCACATTGAGCCAAGTGGGGACAGATCGCACGCAGAAATCCTTTAAAGTGCCTAAAAAAGACATCGTGGCAAATGATTACGACCTAAGCATCAATCGCTACAAAGAAGTAGTCTATGAAGCCGTGTCCTACGAGCCACCCAAGCAAATCATAGCCGAGATACAAGCCCTAAGCCAAGAGCGCCTGCAAGCCCTAGAACAATTAGCCCAATTGATTAAAGAGATTTAAAAGATGAAAAAAGTTGAGTTAGGAGATGTTTGTGAGTTTTATAATGGCTACGCTTTTAAGAGTAGTAATTATGTAAATGAGAAAGCCATTAGAATTATTAGAATTACAAATGTTCAAAAAGGTAAAGTGGTTGATAATGAACCAAAATTTTATCCCAAAGAATCTCTAAAATTTTTATCTAAATATTTAATTTCTGAAGGAGATATTTTGATGTCATTGACTGGAAATGTTGGTCGTGTTGGCAGGTTTCCTAAAGAATTATTACCTGCTTATCTTAATCAGCGTGTTTGTAAAATTGTGTCTAAATCATCAGCTTTAAATTCAAATTATTTATTTTATTTTTTTAATCGAGATTCTTTTGAAAAAATGGCAATAAATAACGCTGCAGGAATAGCTCAATTAAATTTGTCCACTAAATGGTTAGAAAAATTAGAAATCCCCTTACCCGATTTAGCCACACAGCAAGCCATTGTTAAGAAATTGGATGCGGCTCAAAAGCTTTGCGATTTAAGCCAAGCCATTGTAGAAAGATACGAAAAACTAAGCCAATCCCTATTTTTAGAAATGTTTGGCGACCCCGTGACCAACCCCAAAGGCTGGGAGATTAAAACCATTGAAGATTTAGTTAGTGAAAAAAAGAATTCAATTAAAAGAGGTCCTTTTGGTGGAGCGTTAAAGAAAGAAATTTTTGTTGAAGAAGGGTATTTAGTTTATGAACAATACCATGCTTTAAATAATGATTTTGATTTTGAGAGATATTTTATTGATGAAGAAAAGTTTAATGAACTTAAATCTTTTGAAGTAGAAGAAGGTGATATAATCATAAGTTGCTCTGGTGTTTATTTGGGGAAATTATCAATTGTTCCAAAAGGTGCAAAGAGAGGAATAATAAATCAAGCCTTATTAAAGTTGACATTAAATCAAAATGTAATGAAGAATATTTTTTTCGTATATGTCTTTTCTTATAAAAGATTCAAAGAAAAATATTTTGCATCGACAAGAGGAGCGGGTATTCCCAATTTTCCCCCAATGTCAGATTTTAAAAAATTTAAATTTATAACCCCCCCAATCGAGTTACAAAATCAGTTTGCAGAAAATATAGCCGAAATCGAAAGGCAAAAAGCCCTAGCCGAGCAAGAACTCGCCAAGAGCCAGCGCCTGTTTGCTGCCTTATTACAAGAAAGTTTTAGTTAAAAAAAAATACGCTAAATTCATATTTTTTAAGTCATGGGAGAATACACCGTTTATATATCTTGGGATTTAGAAGAGCTTAAAAAAAGACTCTTGCAAAAGGCGCACGACTTTTCGCAAAGCGAAAAAGATTCTGCTGGTTTTTATTACCTATTAGATGTCATAGAGCAGTCTCCCCGCTGGAACTATAGAAACAAAAACGAATTTTACAAAAACCTCTCTTGGGTAGTGCAGGAATTCCCCGTTAAAAACAACGGAAAGGTGCGCTATGGAGATTATACATCGGTGCTTAGTGATTTTCAAGAATACATCAAAACGGAGTTTGGGTTACTAGCGCCTAATAAAAAATTTATGAGTCATTTCTGGCGAGGCGGTTTTTTAGGTTTTTTGTTGGGCGTGTTTTTCAATATTTATTTAGCATTTGCTTTTTCGGTGTTTTTTGCATTCCTTTTTGGTGCACGAGCAGAGCATAAGGCACGCCAAGCAGGAAAAGTGCTAGGAGCACAAAAGCCAAAACCCAAATTTGTGTACAAAAAATAAAAAAGAGTGTTTTTTTTAGGGCTTAAGTTGTTTCGTGAGAAATTTAATAAGGGAGGTCGTTTAAGTTCTATTTAAAAACTTTATATAATTTCTTACTTTTGTTCAATGGGACAAATAGCAACTACAGTCAAAGAGCAGGTTCAGCTTTTATCTGAAAGAGGGATGATTTTAGATTTATCTACTCAAGAAATAAAGAAAATATTGCTAGATATAGGTTACTATAAATTAGGCTTTTATTGGCATTACTTTCAAGATGTAGTTACGCATAATTTTTCAAAGGTTCATTTTTCAGATATTTTAAAACTCTATTTATTAGATGTAAAACTTAGGCATGCACTCCACAGGGCACTTAATTTGATTGAGGTAAATCTAAAAACTAAGATTATCTATTATGCTTCTAATAAATACAAAGCGCATTCAGATTGGTATGCTCGCGAAGAATATATGAAAAGTAAATTTGTAGAGGGATTGCCGAATACTTATAATGAGAAATTTAAAAAAGATAATAATCCCATAAGAAGGCACCATGCAAAATATAAAGAATGTACTTATGCTCCAGCTTGGAAAGCATTGGAGTATTTTACTTTAGGAAGTACCATATTACTTTATCGTAATATAAAGTGTATAGAACTTAAGAAAGAAATTTCACAATGTTATGGCATTAGGAATATAGGTATTTTTCAAAATTATTTAGATGTTTTAGGGAGAATCAGGAATATATGTGCGCACAATGATTTGATATATGATTATAGCTCTCCTTTTGAAATTAAAAAATCTCCTTTTATAAGATTCAATAACAATAATCGACATTCTATTGATAGCTGTATAAAAATAATACTCTATTTTTTAGGAACTATATCAGACCATGAGAAAATAAAGGCACACGATGAAATAGATGCTATTTTCAAAGAACATATTAATAATCCAGTTATTTGTAAAATAATAGAAGAAAAATCAAAATACGAGTTTTAATAGCTTTATTTTGTAAATCGAAAAAAAAACTTACTTTTGTGCTATAAAAGTCCCAAACTTGACAAGCACAAGGGCTGGACTCTAAAATAGTAAAATTTAGCCTAAGCACTCAGTCTTAGGCTTTTTTTATTCCCAATTTCGGCATAAAGCAAATATAAAAGAGCAAATAAACTTAGAAAAGAAGAAAAAGAAATGATTTTTTAATAAGTGTATAAAACAAATTTAAAATATTTAGTATTTTTGTTAAACCGATAAATTACTAAAACAAGCCATGAGAACCAATTTTACTTTTTTACAAAAAGAGTTTCCGCAGTGGTATAATGAGGTGTGCCAAGCAGAGCAATTCACTTATACGGCACCCAAGTATGCTGCCCTTTCATGTCGCATTGTTTTAGAAAAAGCACTCTATTGGCTTTATCAGCAAGATGAGGATTTAAACTTGCCATATGATACCAAGCTCTCTAGTTTACTCTTCAATGATGATTTTAAAACCATTGTGCCACCAAGCATGTTCCGCGAGCTAGATATCGTGCGCCGTTTTGGAAACTATGCAGCGCATGGTAAGAGAGTAAGGGCATTGGAGGCTTTGCAGAGTTTAAAAAATATCTTTAGATTTTTAGCTTTCGTAAGCAAATTATATAGTCAAGAAAATCCAGAAATCCCCGTGTTTGATGAAAGGGTGATTCCCTACGGAGATGAGCAGGATAAGACTAAAAAAGAGCTACAAGCCCTTGCCGAGGCTAATGAAAAACAACAGCAGGAAAATGCCGTGCTACTTGAAAAGCAGAAAGCACTCGAGGCGGAAAACGCTAAGCTAAAACAAGAGCACCAAGCGATATTGAACAAAGTTTCGGCACGCAAAAATGAGCGAAAAACACAATTTCCTGATGCAGAAAGCATCGTGAAACCCATTGTTTCTGAAAAAGATACAAGAGAAACGCTCATCAATCTCATGTTGCGCGAGGCGGGATGGCACAATTTTGAACCAGGTGTAGACATTGAGTATAAAGTAAAAGGTATGCCACTTTCTACCAATCCTTCGGGTGTAGGCTATGTAGATTATGTGCTTTGGGGTAAAAATGGAAAGCCTCTGGCCATCGTAGAAGCTAAAAAAACATTGTATGATGCGAGCAAAGGTAAGCACCAAGCAAAACTCTATGCTAACGCACTAGAACAGCAATTTGGACAACGGCCAATTATATTTTATACCAATGGATTTAATACCTATCTGTGGGAAGATACATTTTATCCGCCACGCCAGGTGTTTGGATTCTATACCCAAGAAGAGCTAGAAAGCCTTATGCATAAGAGGAGCGAGCGCCAAGATTTACGAGATTTTGAGGTGGATAGAGCAATTGCTGGGCGCCCCTATCAGCTAGAAGCGACGCAGCGTGTGGCCGAAAATTTTGTAACTACACTAAACGGAGAACTTAAAGGCAAACACAGAAAAGCTCTGCTTGTGATGGCAACGGGAAGCGGCAAAACACGAACAGCCGCTTCGCTTGTAGATATGCTCATCAAGTGCAATTGGGCCAAAAGAATCCTTTTCTTGGCAGATAGAAATGCATTGGTAACTCAGGCCAAAAATGCATTTAAAGATTATTTGCCCCAGCTCTCGGCGATAGATTTAACCAAGGAAAAATCAGATCACAGCGCGAGACTTGTATTCTCTACTTACCCCACCATTCTCAATCGAATAGATCAGCTTAATGAAACAGGTGAGAGGCCTTTTGGCATAGGGCATTTTGATTTAATTATCATCGATGAGGCTCACCGGTCTGTATACCAGAAATATCAAGCCATATTTGAATATTTTGATGGCTTGTTGCTAGGACTCACTGCTACACCTAAAAAAGATGTAGATAGAAATACTTATCAACTTTTTGAGATAGAGGATGATAACCCTACTTTTGCCTATGAGATAGAGCAAGCAGTGAGAGAAGGTTACTTAGTGCCTCCTAAAGCCTTTTCGGTACCTGTAAAATTCCCAAGAGAGGGAATCAAGTATAAAGAATTAAGCAAAAAAGACCAGGAAGAACTAGAGTCCCTATTTGGGATTGCTGGCACAGAGCACGAAGATATAGACATTGCCAAAAGTGAAATCAACTCATTTTTATTCAATAAAAATACAGTTGATTTAGTGCTTGAATATTTAATGAAAAATGGACAAAAAATAGAGTCTGGAGACAAGCTAGGTAAAACAATTATCTTTGCCAAAAATCATAAGCACGCACTATTTATAGAAGAAAGATTTAATAAAAATTATCCAGAATACAGCGGAAATTTTCTGCAAGTAATAGATAATTACAACGACAAAGCTCAAGACTTGCTTGAAGCATTTTGCTTTGACAAGGGAGAGGAAAAAGATCCTCAAATTGCCGTATCTGTGGATATGATGGATACGGGGGTAGATGCCCCGCGTGTGCTGAATCTAGTTTTCTTTAAAGAAGTGAAATCATATGCCAAATTTTGGCAAATGATAGGTAGAGGGACACGCCTTTGCCCACAGATATTTGGAGTAGGGAAAGATAAAGAGTATTTTACCATATTCGACATTTGCGGAAATTTAGAGTTTTTTGATGAACACCCCGAGGGAGTTACTAGCACACCTACTGAGCCATTACACCAACGATTATTCAAAGCTCAGCTTGAGGTGGTTATGGCGATTCGCCAGGCAGAGCATACCGATGAAGTATTACAGCAGGTAGTGGAACTTTATACTAAGCAGCTACATCAGAAAGTAATGGGGCTAGATGAGCAGCGCTTAGAAGTTAAACGAGAATTGCCATTTGTGAAGAAATACAAGGATTTAAACCAATGGCAAGATTTAGAATTTGGTAAAGTTTTGGAAATTCAAGAACATTTGTCTCATTTAATTTCTTATACAGAAGATACCGATGAGCTAGCTAAAAAGCTAGACTTAACGATTTATAAATTACAAAAAGCCATTTTATCGGGAGATAAAAACCAAAAAATCCAAATAGAATCTATCATGGGAGTAGGGAAAATGTTGGAGAAAAAATCAAACATCCCATCGGTAAAACAAAAGATAGAAACGGTGCAATCCATTCAAAAAAACGATTTTTGGGAAAATGTAAATATGATTGATTTAGAGAGGTTAAGAGCCGATTTGCGCCACCTAATGAAGCTCCTAAAAGGAGAAAATCAAAAGAAAGAAATATTTTATACCAATCTTCATGATGAATTGATGCACGACCAAGTGAGAGAGGTTTCAATATTAGAAAATTATACTACTTTA
Organism: Ornithobacterium rhinotracheale; assembly: GCF_022832975.1. Classification (NCBI taxonomy): domain Bacteria; kingdom Pseudomonadati; phylum Bacteroidota; class Flavobacteriia; order Flavobacteriales; family Weeksellaceae; genus Ornithobacterium; species Ornithobacterium rhinotracheale. Next base: position 1,004,236 of record NZ_CP094846.1, read on the forward strand.
CAGAATTATCGTACTCGAGTAGAGGATTTTATCAAGAAAAACAGACAGCATTTAGTGATTGATAAATTGTATCGCAATATTCCAATCACACAAGATGAACTTAAAAGTTTGGAGGAATTTCTAGCCCATGAGCAGTTTAATGTAGAGGAGATAGAAAAAGCTTGTGAAGTGCCTTCTTTGGGTGTTTTTGTGAGAAAAGTGCTAGGGCTGGATATTAAAGCGGCTAATGAGCATTTCTCAGAATTTATTCAAAATGAAAATTTAAATGCAAATCAAATTCGTTTTGTTCAAAAAATAATTGATTATTTAAACAAAAACGGAGTTTTAGATAAAGAAATGCTCGGCCAGTCACCATTTTCAGATGAATGCGATGGCGGAATTTTTGGAATGTTTGAAGATAGCTCCGCAATGAAGATTATTCACTTAATTGATACAATTAATCAAAATACAGGAGTAGCCTAAAAAGCTACTCCTTTTTTTCTTACTCAAATCTAAAAAGCTCAAAAGCTTGTCGGTCTAGTTCCTCTCTAAAATCTGGGTGAGCAATCGAAATCAAGAGTTTAGCTCGTTCTTTGTTGCTTTTTCCAAACAAATTCACAGCGCCGTATTCAGTAACAACCCAATGTACATGCGCACGCGTGGTGGTGACTCCTGCGTTGGGTTTTAAGCTCGGTACAATTTTGCTGATGCCTTTGTGCGTTTTAGAACTTATCCCAAAAATCGGTTTTCCGCCTTTGGACATAGAGGCCCCAAGCGTAAAATCAAGCTGTCCGCCCACGCCCGAGAATTGATAAGCTCCCAAAGTATCGGCGCAGATTTGTCCCGTTAAATCAATTTCCAAAGCACTATTGATGGCGATAGCTTTGTCGTTCTGGGAAATCACACACGGATTGTTGGTATATGACGAAGGCTTTAGCATCACTTTAGGATTGTCGTGTACAAAATCATACAAATCCTTTGCTCCAAATAAAAAGGTGGAAACGATTTTTTCGGTATCAATTCTTTTATTTTTACCATTAATCACCCCAGATTTAATCAAAGGCAACACGCCATCTGAGAAAATTTCGGTGTGGATTCCTAAATTTTTATGATTTTTCAAATTGCCCAAAACAGCATTAGGCAAAGCACCAATTCCCACTTGGAGATTTGAGCCATCTTCGATCAATTCTGCGATATATTCGCCTATGGCAGCATCTACCTCTGATGGCGGAGGCGTTACCACTTCGGCAATAGGAGAGTTGTGCTCCACAGCATAATCAATCTCGCTCAGGTGAATGTAGCCATCTCCAAAAGCGCGCGGCACATTAGGATTCATTTGAGCAATTACGATTTTAGCCGATTTCATCGCAGCAAGAGAGGTGTCTAAACTAACCCCGATAGAGCAATATCCGTGCGCGTCGGGTGGCGAAACTTGTATTAAAGCCACATCTAGATCAATGTATCGCTCTTCAAACAAGCGCGGCATTTGGCTCAAAAAAGTAGGCGTGTAGCTACCTTGTGGCGAGTTTACAGCACGGCGCACATTGCCCCCTACAAATAGACTATGAATATTAAAACTATCTTTTAATTCAGGTTTGGCATAGCCACCATCATCAGTCGTGATGATTTGAAATATTTTTACATTTCTAAGCTCGCTTGCGCGTTCCACCATCGCATCGACCAAAATATTGGGAGACATAGGTGTGGTGTGGATAAAAACGGAATTTTCGCTATTTATAGCTTTTACGGCTTCTTGGGCTGAACAAAATTTAGTTTTTTTATACATTTTGAATACTTAAAAAATCATCAACAGCCTAAAAGTAATAAAAAAAAATCAATTAAAAAAGGAAATTGTTTAGATTACGCTTTCATTTGAATTGATGAGGAAAATACATTTGAGTAGATAAATAAATTTTTAGCTGAAATAAATCATTTTTTTGAGATATGCTTGGTAAAATTCAAGTATAATTAATAAATTTGTGGGGTTAAAGAAAAATATCATGACAGAAAAAACTTTTAGAGAAGTAATTGCCGAGGCAATGAGCGAGGAGATGCGTCGCGATGAATCTATATATTTAATGGGGGAAGAGGTAGCAGAGTATAACGGAGCATATAAAGCTTCTAAAGGAATGCTAGCAGAATTTGGCCCAAAAAGAATTATAGACACCCCAATTGCGGAGTCTGGTTTTGCTGGAATCGGTGTAGGGTCTGCAATGAATGGAAACCGTCCAATCATTGAATTTATGACTTTTAACTTCTCTCTGGTTGCAATCGACCAAATTATAAACAACGCTGCTAAAATGCGCCAAATGAGTGGTGGGCAATGGAACATTCCTATCGTATTCCGTGGGCCAACTGCTTCAGCAGGGCAATTAGCGGCTACACACTCTCAAGCTTTTGAAAGCTGGTACGCAAACTGTCCAGGTTTGAAAGTAGTAGTTCCTTCAAACCCTTACGATGCAAAAGGATTGTTGAAATCAGCTATCCGTGATGATGATCCAGTGATCTTTATGGAATCTGAGCAAATGTATGGGGATAAAATGGAAATACCAGATGGAGAGTACTTAATTCCGCTTGGAGTGGCTGATGTCAAAAGAGAGGGCACAGATTGTACAGTAGTTTCTTTTGGTAAAGTAATCAAAGAAGCGATAAAAGCTGCTGATGAATTGGCTAAAGAAGGTATCAATATTGAAGTTATTGATTTAAGAACAATTCGTCCGCTAGATTATGATACTGTAATCAAATCAGTTAAGAAAACAAATCGTTTGGTAGTTTTAGAAGAAGCTTGGCCATTTGGTTCAGTGGCTTCTGAGATAGCATACATGGTTCAGCAAAAAGCATTTGATTACCTAGATGCTCCAGTGAAAAGAATCACAACTCCAGATGTGCCGTCTCCATTCTCATCTGTACTGTATGAGGCTTGGTTTCCGAAAGCAGAAGAAGTAGTGGCTGCTGTAAAGGCTGTGATGTATAAAAAATAAAGATAGTTTTCATAGTATAATGTTTTTGGTAGCACCTCGCAAAGAGGTGCTATTTTATATACATTTGGCCCCATAGTTCAACTGGATAGAATATCAGATTTCGGCTCTGAGGGTTGAGGGTTCGAATCCTTCTGGGGTCACAGAACATACAAAAAGCACTCTTTATTGAGTGCTTTTTTATTTAAAAAAATAGCTAAAATTTATATTTTTTCTTTTTGGTCTAATTTTTTTTGAAGTTTAATTAAAGCCATTTCGGTTTTATAAACTACCATAAAAGAACCTAATGTAAATAAGCCCAAAGGAATCAAGAAAATTATAGGCGGCTCATCTTCATTGCTAAATCCCGCAATTAATAAGATGATTTGAGAAATTAAAGCAATCAACGAAACGATGAAAAATCTTTTTAAAGCATATTTCTGAGCAAAATCCCACGACGCTTGGTCTCTTGATGCGCGCTTGGTTCGGTATCCATAAATAGCATTTAGTTCTTTTGGCGGAAAGAGATACATTAATAATGGAAAACCAACTAAAGCAAAATCGAATATCAAAAGATATTTAATCATGTTCAAATTTAAAACTTTGTTTAAAAATTGCTTTTTATTTCTAATTTTTTTCGATTGGCATTTTTAATGAGGTCAAATTTTTTAATATAATCACTTAACTCATATTCCTCCATCTGAACAATTCTATAAACATATATCTTATCATTCAACACATAAAGGATTGTGTTCATTCCTTCCAGTGCAGAACAATACAATAAATATTTGGGCTGTTTGTGCATTATTTTTCTGAACACTTTGGGGGCATTTACTCCAAGTTTTCGTGAATAAGTTAGATAACGAGTATCGAAAAAGCTATATCGTCCTTCATCAATATACACAAATAAACTTCCTTTAAAATTCTTGCCAAAATCAAAAAGATTAAACGACAATTCACTTGTATCGGGCAACAAGCAAAGCGACTGCCCACAACTATCAATTCGTAAATTTAACACATAGTGCATAGGCTTATTCTTAATAGCGGAAAAAAATACACTATAATTTCTTTCCATACTAATCTTGGAGAATTCTCTAGATATGCTGTCAATTATATTGCGCTTTTGGATTGAGTCCTCAACACCTAAATTAGCGCGAGCGATCGCTCTTCCGGAGGCATTAAATAGCCTCTCCCATACTTTCTTTTTTGTTAATTCTTCTCTATACGATAATACAATTGTACCGTATTTTCCCATAACACTATCAAGCGTCTTTTTTCTTTGGATAGAATCCATATTATTATAAACTCCAAGAAGTTCCAAACTATAATCTTCTGCTTCTCTACTCGATTTCAGCAAGTGTTTTTTGTATGATAATAGAACATTTTCAATATAAGAAGCTGAATCAAGGGTATTGTAAGCATTTTCAATCTGTTGAATCAAAGTTTGACTGCTCAAAGTATGAACAAATAAACTATTTATTAACAGCATTATATATATCTTTTTCATAATTACCTCATGTATGTCGTCAAACTAAAGTTTACTATAGCCAATATAGTAAAATATTAAATCATTTAATTCATTTATTCTCAGGATTAAATTTATAAAAAAAAACGGGAAAATTGATATTTTCCCGTTTTTATAATTTTGAAAATTCAAATTACATTGGAGCAAATACAATGGCTTGTCCACCACCTGCCGCCATTTCAATCGTTAAATGGTCTTTAGCCGAAACTTCTTTTTCGGTAATTTGGTAGGATAGGGGATTCGTTTGCCAATCAGCATCGGCACCATCGGCATAAATTGTTGCTTTGTATTTTCGGTTTTCTTCCAAGAAATCAAGCGAAATTTCGATTTTTCGTGCATTTTCGTTGGTACTTGCACCTAAGAAATATTTGTTTTTAGCCTTTCTCACGATGGCAACAAACTCGCCAGGCTCGCCTTGCAAGGCTTTAGACCAATCGCAATCAGCATCAAAATCTCTAAAAAATTGAAAAGCGGGATGATCGTAGTGCTCAATTAAATCTGCCGCCATTTGCATAGGCGAATACAAAATCACCCAATTCGCAATTTGCTTGGCGAGTGTGGTGTGCTCTCTTGTGTTGCCAGGGTCTAAATCATTCCATTTTTTGCGATCTTTGGAATTATTAGCCGTTTCATACAAAATATCAAAAATTCCAGGAGTGTAATCAAGAGGCCCTGCAAGCATGCGTGTAAATGGCAACACCTCGGTATGTTCGGGCGAATTTCCTTGGCTCCAAGCGTTCCATTCCATGCCACGAACGCCCTCTCGAGTCATCATATTTGGAAAAGTTCTGCGTATTCCCGTAGGTTTTATCGGTTCGTGCACATCGAGCATTATTTTATACTTTGCGGCTGTTTCCACCACTTTTCGGTAGTGGTTCACCATCAGTTGTCCGTGATGTTTTTCTCCGCCCGTGATGCCGCCAGCATAGCCCGTCTTCACCATGTCGATGCCTAAATTTTTATACCAAATAAAGGCACTATCTAGCTGACTTTCGTAATTTTTGATGTTTCCGCCCGTTTCGTGATGACCGATGATGGCAATGTTTTTAGACTTGGCATAATCGGCGATTTTTTGGATGTCAAAATCAGCATACGGTCGTGTGAAATTAAAGGCTTGCGATGTGCCCCAATTTTCCCAACCTTCGTTCCAGCCTTCAAACAAAACCGCTTGAATGTTATTTTTTTCGGCAAAATCAATATAATTAAAAGCATTTTCGGTTGTAGCACCGTGGCGTGGTCCCATGTCCCAGCTATTGATGCCCAAGTGCATTCCCCACCAAACGCCCACATATTTTACGGGTTTAATCCATTCGGTATCTCCAATTGCATTCGGTTCGTTTAGATTTAAAATTAAAGCAGAATTGATTAAATCCACCGCTTTTTTACCAATTTGAATGCTTCGCCATGGCGTCTTGAAACGAGAAACGAGTTTCACTTTGGTAATGCCATCGGCGTAAGGTGCCAAATCGGCTTTAAAACCTAGTTTGTTTTTTGAATTTTTAATTAAAGTCATATCCGCAAAGTTGGTAAGTGCCGCCTCATGAATACTCGCATACAATTCAGGACTGAATTTAAAGGTAACGGGCGTATTAGCACTTTCTAAATCGCTGATATTTTGTTTTTTGTACTCAAGTTCGTAGGTTTCGTAATTGGCTGGAATTGCCCAAGAAGTTCCATCTTGTGCAAAATTAAACTCGGTTAATTCGTTGGTAATAAAAACGCTATCCTTTTCAGGGATTTTGTATTCATATCTAAAGCCCAGCCCATCGTTGAATACTTTAAAATAAAGCGTAAGATTTATATTTTGTTGATTTTTAAGTTCAACTACCATTTCATTATTAAAATCTTCGATTTCTTTGTTTTCGCCCCAGGGTTGAGTCCAAGTTTGTTGCGTTGAGTTCTGGGTGATTTTTTCAACTTTAAAGCCATTAAACAAATTCAATGAATCTCTGGTTTCAAATCCCAAAGCCGATGTTTGAATGAAATCTTTTCCAGCCACTTGTACACGATATTGCGGCGCACCCACGGAATCCAATGTAAAAAATAATTTAATCGTTCCATCAGGCGACGCCACTTCTTGCTTGGGGTGACTGCAGCTGAAAAAGAGTAGGGCAGTGATTGTCATTAGAAAATATTTATCCATATTTATTTTTTTATAAAGTTAATTTAAAAAAGTTTTTCATCAAAAAAAGGTTGCTTTTTAGGGCAACCTTTTTGGGTAAGATGTTTAATTTTTTAATAAAAATTATATGTGAAATATACCTCGGTAGGTTGAGAACCTTCTTTTTTTACAAGTTTACCATCTTTCTCAACAGCAGGATAGACATCAAAAGCTTTAAATTCAATATTGAAGTTTCGTCTATCTCTATCATCTTCAAATTCAGCTTTATTCAAGTGTAATCTGTATTTCCATACTTGCTCGCCGTTTTCGTCTTCTTTATAGGGTTCAATATTTTTTATGTATCTAGCGTTTGTGTTTTCGAAAATAGCAGGAGTTTCAACTCCTTGGATGTAGAATTTGATATTATCAAGTGTTTCTGCTAATTCGGGAGCATATACATTATAATTTATTTTATCAAAATCTGTTTTATATCGATTTTCGCTAAATGGATTCGTTCTCAAAACGCCTAAGCTTATTTGTTGACTACCTCTAACTGTAATTTCTCCTATTTTTTCTCCTTTTTCTCTGTTTTCTGTTAACTTATAAATTGGGATTTGAAATGTGTAGCTCGGGTTTTTACGAAAAGGAGCTGAGTCGATAGTAATTATGTATTTATTTCTTTTGTTTTGTCTTAACTCATCAATGTAATTTCCTTCTGGTTCAACTCTAAGTAATGGGAATTCATCATTTACATCAAGTTTTATATTTTCAAGATAAACTTCTGAAATAAAATCTATTTCTAATGGAATTAAAGCTGAAGAGGGGGTGTTTCCAAAGTAGTTTCTCGTTGTTAAGTTATTAATCTCAAACTCTTTTCCATTTGGAGATGCTTTAATGACATGCTCGTTTTGATTGATTTGCCATCCACTTAGATTTTTTATACTGGTGAAATAATCCGCAATTACAGCTGGCTGATTAATAGTTAGTATTAAATCCTTGTATCCATTTTTTTTCAGAGTGATAACTTCATTTATATCATTAAGATTAGTCCCATAGAAGTCTGCGAAAAAAGTAGAGTCACTTGATTGTTTCACTTTTAAAAAGTTTCCTGGGATTAGTTGTACATCTTTATCAGTTGTAAATTCTAATCGGTAAGATTTTCTTCTTTCAAGGTTGATGGTTCCATTTTGTAAAGGATTTTCGACAAGGGTGCCATCTTGTGTAAGGGTAATAGATTTAATTTTGATTTCTTTGTTCCCCACTTGTTCTTCAGTATTATTTCCGTTTGGTGTGTCGTCTTTATCGTTGTTGCAACTCGCTACAACCAAAAGTACAGATAGGGCAAATATATATTTTTTCATTTTTATTAAATTTTTAATTATTTAAAATCTTTGGGACCTTTATGGTATTTTCCTACAAATTTGCAAGACTGCCCATAGAATAATTGTGTAGCAGCACTAAGTGCTTTTTGAGCAGAACCACTTCTTATGGCTTCTCCTTTGATGTTGAAAATCATTTGGATTCCATTGCATTTTTCTAAATTATATTGTGCAGCTCTTTGTACCCATCTTGGGTTTAAAGAGTGATTGGCTTCGATTGATCTTGCTCCATATCTCGCAGGTTCTACACCTATTCCAGAAGCCCCAGAAACGCCATAATCAGACCAAGTGTAATCAATCAATTCAGTGACATTTTTACCATCATCTGTTTGTGCTTTGAATCCAATTCTATGTCCATAATCGTAGAGTGTAAGCAATTTATCTGGCATTACTTCTTTCATAGCTTTGATATACCACATGTATGAAGTAGAACCTTTTTTTCTGAGACCAGGCTGTTTAAAATAATCTGCGTATTCTTCATCAATGTCCCATCCATCTATCCCAATTTTATCGGTGACTCTTTTCAATTCTTTGGCAAATTCTAAAGCTTCATCATAGCTCTGGAAGTTTTCATAGCCTACACCTTGGTGGTTTGGTAAAATATCAATAATTACTTTTATACCACGATCTTGTAAAGGTTTGAAGTAAATTTCTGGATTATCTACCAAAGGCTTTAATTTATCATTAAAGAAAATATGTCTTTTACCTGTTGCTGCATCATAATTCATGTTTGCTGCAAATAGAACAACCATATCAAAAACAGGTTGATTACTTTCGCTTAATAGGAATTGTCCCATATTTCTAATATCGTAATCGTTGGTTTCCACATAGGCTACCATTTTCATAGGTTTTTTTCTATCAGGGCATCTATCGTTTGGTGGCATAGGTTTTGGGTTGCTGTCTGATAGTGCTACGTATTCGGCATCTTTTGAAACCAAAATGAGATGATCTAGAGATTTATCATTGATGTTCAAATGAACTGGTAGAACATAATTCCCTTGTGGGAGGTTTTCGTATTCTTTGATATCAATTTGGATTTCTGTAGATTTTGTGCCAGTAGGTAGTGCGGATTTGGAAATTTCGTAATATTCAGAAGGTAAAATTTCGTAATCTCTGGTATTTTTAAATTTTTTGAATTTATCTACAATTTTATTCAATTGTGATTTGTCTGCTACATTAATAGGCGTTTCAATCTTTACCTCATTTTTTAGTTCAACTACGAGATTGATTGATTCGTTTCCGTTTACTTTAGTGAATTGTTCTGAAGGATTTGCCTTATTGAAAACTTTGTTTTCTCCATTGGCAAATACGCCACTTTCGGGTTGAGGAAGTACAAAATCGTCCTCTTTACAAGCGTAAGTAACACTAAATATTGCTAATAAACTTATGATTATTTTTTTCATTTTACTTCAATTTTATGGTTCAATTTCAATTCCATCTTCTGGAGTCAAACTGATTTTTTGTTCAACTTCGCTAGATTGATTAGCTAAAACTAGATTTCTATTGTGTCCAGAAGCATCTGTAATTTTATTATTTTCTACTTCATTCATTTTCCAATAAGCGTAAAGGCCTGGAGTTGTAGGGTCAATACCTAGCATGTTATCTTTAATTTGCTGAGCATTGCGTGTAGATTTCCATAATCTAATTTCTGCGAATTTAGCATCGATTCCTCTGCCTGCGCTCCAGCTTTTTCCAATTAAAAATTCACCAAGGGTATTAACACTAGCAAAAGTCATTACTTTTTTACCATTCACATAAGCGGTAGATTTACCTGAATTTCCGTCTACCACAACCGCGATATGATACCATTTTTTGGTTTTGAAGTCATATCCTATATCTTGGCCTATGGCTTGTAGGTGGTTTGGCTGAACACCTGAATCTCCGAATCTTAATAGTGCAGCTCCCTCTGTACCCATAAGTGTTGAAATACCAGCTTCTCCATAATCTCCATCGCCACGGAAACGATTTACATACACTAGTGCCTCCATTGTAAAGCTGTTTCCTAAACTCTGGATATATCGCTCTCCATCAATATACATAAAGTTTTCTCTGGTGAGTTCAAACGAGCTTTCTATTTTTCCTCTTTTTCTTACAACAGTGTATAGTAGCGTTTTTGCAGATTCTAGAACTTTGACGTTTTTGTTTTCAGTTTTAGCTGTAAGTGCAATCATATAGGTTTTTCCTTCTTGCAAATCATTATCAGCCGTAATATTTAATTCACCTAGATTTGAATTTACGCTTCCTTTACTTGCTTTTAATTCCTTGCTAAAGCTTATTTTGCTTTCTGGAAGAGCTTCATAGTCTTTGCCATATGTTTTGTTGTATTGCTCCACCAATTCAGGAGAATAGTTAATGGAAATATTTACATCTTGGTCTTGATTTTCTTTAAACAATGAAAACATATATTTAAAGGTTTCGACAGTTTCTGGTTTCGAAACATCTGCCGTCATCCCAATGGCGTTGTGGGTAGAGGCTAAGTTTCTATTAGAGCCTTTGATGGTGTACAATGCAGCTGACTGGTCATAGCCGGCTCCTGTGTCTTGCCCTATATCGTTATCATCATCGCATGAAAATAAGATAGATAGGCAAAAAATGCTTAGAAAAATATTTTTAAGTGTCATAATAATATTTTTTAATTAATTTTTTTGAATTTGATTTATGGCGTTTTTCAGAGTATTATACGCGTTTTTATCTTTCATATTTGTATAGTCTTTTTCGATGTGATAAAATACCACGCCAGCGTTATTATCAGCCTGCCAGTGAACAATATCTTGGATTTTTGATAAGTTTCCAGAAGGAACAAATAGTTTAGAATCGTTGAAACCAGCGTTTAAAGTTTCAGGGTCTTCTGTAAAATCTATGGAAGCCATATATCTCTGTGGTGCAAATTGTTGTGCTTGGCTTTCGAAAAATCCTAAAGATGCGCTACCGGCAGCTTTTTTAGCAACAAGCAAGTTAGCTCTAGTATTTTGCTCCAATTGCTCAATTGGGTTTTCGATGACCAATAATTTTGCGGCATCGATTTTTTCGGTGATTTTAATGAAGGCATTTGTACATAGAGTTTTAACTTGATCGTTTTCGTAAGTTTCGGGTAATTCAATGCTTATACCATCAAAATCATTTTCGTTCAAGGCTTTAAGGTTAGATTCTATTAAGTTTGCTATTTTTTGCTCGCTTAATTTTTTATAGTCTTCGATAGTTCTTGATTTTACTTTGTTTAAGATGTCTTCTTTTTGAAAAGGATCTAAAATATCATTTGCTAAGGAAAGTTCTTTTTCTTTTTCTGAGGTTCTTTTTTCTAAAGTTTTTTCGTACCAATGTTTCATTTCGTCTACGAAACTATTAAAATTAGCACCAATCAAAACTTTTGTGGCTTTTTTCTCTTTGACATCATTTAAATCGGCTTTTTGGTGAGGTGTTAATTCGAAATAGTTGTTTTTAACGATAATGATGTCTAAGCTATCTGGCGTGAACATTAAATTACTTTGATTAAGAACCCCCCAATCGTAAATTGCACCTACACTTATTTTTCTTGAGGATAGGTCTTTTTTATATTCTTTTAAAAATGAGGTGTCTAGTTCTCTTTTAGGTTCAATAATGTTTATGGATTCGGTATCGGTGTCGCAGGAAGAGAGTCCCACCATCGCCAATAGGATTAATCCGAAATATCTATTATGTAGTTTCATATTTTTATATTTTTAATTATTTTTTTACCCACCATAAATTAGTAGCACCATTATCTGGGCCTTTTAGATAAGTCACGGCCTCTGCTATGTACGCAGGGTTTTCTTTGTATTCTGAGCTAGAATATGGCAATCTTCTCATGCCGCCTATATCCTTGCCATCAACTTGTTTAATATCAGAAATGATACCTCCGCTGTTGTTTTCTCTAGCTGGCATTAAATTAGGATAACCAGTTCTTCGCCATTCTGCCCATGCTTCTTGGCTACCATAAGGATACATGGCAATCCATTTTTGAGTGATGATTTTGGCTAGTTTTTGATCTTGTGTAGATGCATCATCCCATTTTACTGTGATTTGGCTAGTGAAGGAATTATCGTTTAATATAGGATTTAGTTCATCTTGAAATCCATTTACAGATTGTTCACCTTCTAGGTAGTTTCCAATGTTTGCACCCCATTGTTCAAATGAGAGTCTTATTCCTTTTTCGTATAGTTCTTTTGCATCGCCATTCATGTCCCATCCTTTTAGTTTTCCTTCCGCTCTTAGGAAGCTCACTTCGGCGGCCGAAATCCACATAATTGGGGTGTCTTTTTGAATGTTAGGAAGGGAGTAGTGCGCTTTTTCTGGAGTGTTAGTCGTTCCGGTTCTTAGTCCAAAAAATTTATTGTCTGCACCTCTTTCATTTACAGCGGTGAAGAATTTCTCTCTTCTTGGGTCTTTATAAGCATTCATGTAATTTGTAATGTCTGCTCCTACACGAGAATCTCCCCAGATAGAGCTTACTTTAAATACTGGATTATCGGTGTTTTTTAATGCAGCATTTTCTGCATTAGATTCTATAACTCCATCTTTCACGGCGTTTTCTGCTATTTCTTTTGCTTTTGCAGGAGCTACATCAGACATTCTAATAGCGATTCTTAAAAGTAATGAATTTGCATATTTCACCCATTTAGACATGTCTCCCTCATACACCATGTCATAGGGGGCGTATTGGCGATCTGCAGGATCTGTTTTTTTGAGAGCTTCAACGGCTTGTTGCAAATCATTTACCATAGCTAGGTAGAGCTCTTCTTGATTGTCATAAGCTACTTCTTTTTTTCCTGGTTGCATTTTGGTGTAAGGTAGAGGGCCGTAGGTATCTGTGAGCCAATGAGTAATTGCAACACGATAGATGCTAGCTAGGGCAAAATAAGTTTTATTGAAATCTCCTTTGGCTAAACTTTTTAATTTGAAATAGCCATTGTAAATTTTCGGATAAGTGTCGTTGAATATATAATCCACCCACCCTGTTCTTGGATTGTAAACAGGATAATCATTAAAATGCTTAGTTTGTGATGCGTATCCAGCATATCCTGTAGCAAAAAGGTCAAAACACATTTGGTATGAGTTTTCTTGTTGTGGAAGAACAAGTTTTTGCATAGAAAGCAATTCGTTTCCTCCAGTCGTTACTCTAGCGAGTTGCTGGTCATCAACCCCGTAAGGGTTTTTGTTTAAATCATCATTTATACAACTGGTGAATAATAATGGAGTTATGAATAATAGTAATTTTTTCATTTTTTCAAAATTTAAAATTTAGCTTTAAGGTTAAGACCTACACTTCTTAAAGTGGGTAGCATAAAGTAATCTAAACCTTGTGTGTAGTTTCCTGTAGATGAAATAGATTCTGGATCGAATGGGGCTTTACAATATATCATAAACAAGTTGCTACCCGTTACAGATACAGTTAAATCCACAAGATTGTGAATCATTTTCTTAGGTACATGGTAAGAAACGTAAGCTTCTTGAAGTCTAAAATTGGTTGCAGAGTAAGTGTAGTATTGTGGTAATCTAGCTTTGCCAAGAGCTTCGTAATAATTTCTTGGGTTCATTTTGATTCCATTTACTTCAACACCACCATTGTCTCTTGCGTCTGCTGTTCTTTGAGATACGCCATAGTGATCTAGAGCGGCCTCCGTCATTGAAACTACCACACCACCAATTCGTCCATTGATTACAGCTCCTATGGTGAAATTATCAATTTTTAAATCATTTCTCCATCCTAAATTATATTTTGGTAATACACTTCCTAGTTTTTTTAGCTCGCCATTTGAGAAGTTTTCTGTAGTGATGTTGCCACTGCCATCTACAAAGATGTTTCCATCTCCATCTCTTCTGAAATCTGCTTGTGAGTATATATCTCCTAGGGTGCCTCCAGTTTGTAATCTGTATACTAAAGGTCCAAAAGAAAATTTATCTAAATAATCTCGGCTTTCTTTTTCTCCCGTTACAGGGTTGGTATAGTCTTCCAATAGCTCTAAAATTTCGTTTTTATTGTAGCTCATGGTGAAATAACTGTTCAGCGAAACATTGCTAGCAAAATCCAAATCAAGACCTAAACCTAATTCTACACCACTATTTCTTACTTTTCCAGTTTGCAAGAACATAGCATCATAACCTGTAGAAGGAGAGATGGCGGCTTTGATAGTTTGGTTTTCAGTGTCGGCAATATAGTAGGTAGCGTCCAAACTTACTTTTCTGTTGATCCATTTGGAGGAAATTCCCACTTCGTATGAATTGGTTCTTTCAGGTTTCAAATCTCCAATCGGGAAATAAGCTACATTTTTCCAAGTTTTTGAATCATCATTAAACTCATAAGTAGGCATTGTAAGCCATCTGCTGAAAGGAGTACCTACGGAACTGTATGCCGCACGCACTTTTAAATAGGAAATTACAGGTTTTAATGCTGCTTTAGTTTCAGGATTAAGCATTTCTGTTATGATTCCAGAAATACCAACTGAAGGGTAGAAGAATGAACTTTGTGAAGAGTTCGCTAATTGTGAAGCCCAATCATTTCTACCTGTTAAAGTTAAGTATAGGTAATTTCTAAATCCTAATTCCAAACTTCCAAAAACGGATTGGGTTTGTTCTTTCCACCCTTTTTGGCCTGGCTTAGTTTTATCGGCACTTTGGTCTATATTAAAGGTATTAAACACATTGGCAATACCATTCACACGAAGCGGTCCGCTATAGAAATTACCATCTACACGAGTGTCTTGTATAGAGGCTCCTAAGTTTGCCATTAATGAAACCTTACCTATTCCTGTAGTGTAGTTTTTAGTGAAGTTTGTCAAGACATCGGCATAGTTTTGTCTCTCTACTCCTTGAGATAATCCAAAAAATCCATTTTTACTCATATCTAATGTTGATAGGGTAGAGGCGAATCTCTTATCTGTATCTTTATAATGAGTATTATCTGTTTTTACACGAGCTGAAATATCCCATTTTTCAGAATTAGACCATTTCATAAATTCGTAAGAAACGCCTAAATTCAAAATATTTCTCTCTCGGCGGCTATCTCTTAAGTTTCTATAAGCGGTCCAGTATGGGTTTTGCATGGTATAATCACCGCTGAAGGTGCCACCAAATAGCCCATCAGTACCTTTGAAGTCACCCCAAACTTGTTCGTATATTTTTCTAGTAGGGTTGAATTGCTCATACACTCTAGCTCTCTCCATAGTGTAGCCGCGAGGCATTAAGTAAGCACTCACAAGAGGGTTCATGTATTCCCCTTGGTTGATCATATTTCGGCTGTCTTGCAAAATATAATTTCCAGCGATATCTACATTCAATTTATCATTTAAGAATTGAGTTGTATTTCTAAAATTGAAATTATATCTATTATATTTATTGTTAGGTACAAGCCCTTGAGTATTGGTGCTTGCTGCAGATAAATATGTTTGGTTTCTTTCTGTACCTCCCGAAACAGAGAAAGAGTTTATGTACGACGCAGGAGTCTGAAAGAAATCTTTAGGATTATACCTAGAATGATTATCTGGCAAAAGTGCTCCCCAAGATTGAACTTGCCCATCATTGCCATATTTGTTTTGGAATTTTGGAAGCATTAAAGGTTCCGAAAATTGTGTGGAAGATGAGATATTAACACTAAATCTGCCTTCTTTTCCTTTTTTAGTTGTGATTAAAATTGCACCATTAGCGGCAGCCGAGCCGTAAAGTGCAGCCGCAGATGCTCCTGTAAGCACCGTGATACTTTCTATATCATCAGGGTTAATATCTGCGGCACTTTCAGTAGAACCTGCCGAAGCAAATTGCCCACTACCTTGTGTTCCCACCATAGATAGCATGGGTACACCATCTACAACATAGAGTGCGTTGTTACTCTTATCAATAGATTTAGCGCCACGCATCACCACTTTGGCAGCACTACCCATACCAGCCGATCCTTGATTTATAGTAACCCCAGCAACTTTACCATTCAAACTATTTACAAAATTTGAATTCTTTACTGTGTTTACTTCATCTTGATTAATCGTCTGCGTATTGTAGCTCAAAGCTTTTTCTTCACGCTTAATACCTAGGGCAGTCACTACCACAGATTTTAAGTCGATTTTGTTGTCTAAACCTAAAAGATCATCTCTCGTAAAATCTCGTAAAACTAAAATCTTACCATTCTCATTTACCACCTCTATAGGGTAGTTAGAGCTAAGCTCAGCAAGTGCTTGCTGTAAAGTTTTACCATTAAATTTGAGAGGAGAAACGTAAACATCCTCCAAATCTTGCGCATTGAATTCAATGGCTTCTCCAGATTTTTGAGCTAAGGTTTGTAAAAGCTCAGGCATTGGAGTAGATGCCGTAACCTCATAGTTTAAAGGCTTTTGTTGCGCATAAACACAGGAGTTGTAACCTCCAATGCTTAAAAAGCAAACTAAAGCACTCATTAAAATTTTTTTCATATGTTAAAATAACTTTAAAATCAAAATCAGAGCTAATTTACTAATAAAATTGTATCTATAACAATGATTGAAATCATTTGTTTATATTACACTAACCGAATAACATGCAGATTATCAAAATTATCAATTAGAATAAGAGGGGTGAATTTAACATAAAACTTAACTCTAGCTACATTGGATGTGGTAAATAGGATACCGTGACTATTTATAGGTAAATTCATAGAAGTATCAATGTCTAGTTTTAAGATGAATTGAAAATATGTATGTAGGCTTAGATTTGGTATATTATTACTTCTAAACGCCTCCAAAAGTCCATCTACGCATGATTCAGAAACTCCTCCAGACCACATTTTGCACTATAATTGCATAACATCATTGAAAAAGGATGAAAAAACTTTACAGTGTAAAGAGCAGAAAAACAACTAATTAATAAAAACCTGTAAAAAACACAGAAAAAAAGTATGTAAAATATTTGGAGGGAAAGGTAGGAGTATCTATATTTGCACTCCTTTTGAAACAGAAAGGGTCGTTCATTGAGAGAAAAAGATTGAAAAACGAAAAAAAAAGTAATTTTTTTTGGAGGGTAGATAAAAAAGATATTATCTTTGCAGTCCGTTTCAATTTTAGGGTTGTGATGGTGACGAAAAAAAACTCGAAAAATTTTTTCAAAAAAGTTTTGGTAGGAATAAAAAAGTTACTATATTTGCACCCGCTTTCAGAAATGAAGCGAAGGTGAGAAGTTCATTTAAGATTTAAAAGATAGAAGAAAAATAAAAGCCAAGTGTCAATTCGATGAGTTATCAGGAGGTAAACTTTAAGCGTTATAATTACAAAATTTAAGGAATTACAACGGAGAGTTTGATCCTGGCTCAGGATGAACGCTAGCGGGAGGCTTAACACATGCAAGTCGAGGGAGAATTAATTTTCGGATTAAGGAAACCGGCGCACGGGTGCGTAACGCGTATGCAACTTGCCCTTATCAGGAGGATAGCCCGGGGAAACTCGGATTAATACTCCATAAGATTTTGATTGGCATCAATTAGGATTGAAAGATTTATTGGATAAGGATAGGCATGCGTCAGATTAGTTAGTTGGTAGTGTAACGGACTACCAAGGCGATGATCTGTAGGGGGCCTGAGAGGGTGAACCCCCACACTGGTACTGAGACACGGACCAGACTCCTACGGGAGGCAGCAGTGAGGAATATTGGACAATGGAGGGAACTCTGATCCAGCCATCCCGCGTGCAGGAAGACGGCCCTATGGGTTGTAAACTGCTTTTGTATGGGGATAAATCTACTTACGTGTAGGTAGTTGAAGGTACCATACGAATAAGCATCGGCTAACTCCGTGCCAGCAGCCGCGGTAATACGGAGGATGCAAGCGTTATCCGGATTCATTGGGTTTAAAGGGTCCGTAGGCGGGCTAATAAGTCAGTGGTGAAATTTTGTCGCTTAACGATAAAACTGCCATTGATACTGTTAGTCTTGAGTGATATTGAAGTAGCTGGAATGTGTAGTGTAGCGGTGAAATGCATAGATATTACACAGAACACCGATTGCGAAGGCAGGTTACTAAGTATTAACTGACGCTGAAGGACGAAAGCGTGGGGAGCGAACAGGATTAGATACCCTGGTAGTCCACGCAGTAAACGATGCTAACTCGTTTTCGGGGAGAGATCTTCGGAGGCCAAGCGAAAGTGATAAGTTAGCCACCTGGGGAGTACGTTCGCAAGAATGAAACTCAAAGGAATTGACGGGGGCCCGCACAAGCGGTGGAGCATGTGGTTTAATTCGATGATACGCGAGGAACCTTACCAAGGCTTAAATGCATTATGACAGGAGTGGAAACACTTTTTTCTTCGGACAGAATGCAAGGTGCTGCATGGCTGTCGTCAGCTCGTGCCGTGAG
>NZ_CP094847.1 GCF_022832975.1 Ornithobacterium rhinotracheale
GCCTGATGTCGATTTAAGTTTAAATCATAAAGATTTGGTAGCCTTAGAGCAAACAAAGAAAGAACTAAAAAGCTTTAATAATAATCTTTATTGGTCTGCAATTATATTGTTTTTAAGTGTTTGTATTTTAACTGGCATGGGATTTTTTGCGAGAGAATTTTATAAAAATTCTATCAGCACCAAAGAAAAAGTGCTTGAAGAGATTAAACAACAGGGTCTAACAATCATTTCAAAAGAAGAACATCAAGCCTATAAAAATGAGAGAAGAATGCTCTACGAATGGCAAAAGGGTAACCCAAATGATAGCAAGAGTTACAGGAATTTTAGGGAAGGAAAACATAAAATGTTTCCAAAAGAAAGTATTTTTAAAAATTTTGATGTGAATGATTTAAATTTAATGGAATAGGAAGAGAAGCAAGAAAGAGCTTTTGAATTTAAAGGGTTGTAGTATGATGCAGGTTAGTCTTTGCGAATTACACCTGCATCACCTCCTTTTTTTTACCGATATTTTTTTACGGTTATGCAGTTTACAACCCTTCGTTATTTAATTTTAATAAGTCAATGCCAGCCCCACACCAAAGCCCATATCGCTATCATAGTGGGTACGTATACCTATATTCTTATTAATGATATACCTAAGTTCTCCCATATACTCTAAGTCGGTATTCACCATAAAACCACCTCTTAGTCTTTTTGAAATTGGTATATCTTCACGCATTAACTGCAATCTCACAATTCCATCATGATATACTTCTGCCTGAAAATTGACCAGCATAGGTAACGTATACATAAATCCTAAACTGAACGCCCTGCGGGTGTCTTTCTTGTTGGTTTGTCCAAATATGTTCTTTTCGTGTTCATCTTCTCCCATTTTACGGTAGCGGTAATCAAAACCTACAAAGGGCATGAACCATTGCATCTTTCCAATGTATCTACCTAAATGGGTTTCTACTTCATAACCGTGCATACTATTATAGCCTAAACGCCATTCTGTTCCTAATTGGTAGCGTGCATTCATTAGCATAGCTTCTCCATCATTACCATTGGTTGCAAAATCGTTTTGTGCCATAAAATGAGGCATATTACTTTCTCTTTGCAATTCTTTATAGGCTTTTGCCTTATCGGGTAGATAGGGGTTATTGTAGTCTCCAACTTCAAAGACCCTGTTCATTCCCGCCATCATGTGATATAATATATGGCAATGAAAGAACCAATCACCTTCCTCATTTGCTAAAAACTCAATGGTATCTGTTTCCATAGGCATGATATCCAACACATTTTTAAGCGGCGATTTTTCGCCTTTTCCGTTTATCACCCTGAAATCAAATCCGTGAAGATGCATTGGATGCCGCATCATTGAATTATTATAAATGGTAATCCGTAGAATTTCTCCTTTTTTTACAGGTATTTTGTCAGTTTCCGAAAGTATTTTATTATCCATGCTCCATACATAGCGGTTCATGTTGCCAGTAAGTGTGAATTTCAACTCTTTTACAGGCGCATCATTTGGAAGAGAGGTGTTATAAGGTGATTGCAACATAGCATAATTTAATGTTTTGATGTCTCCCAAGGCATTAGCGTTGTAACGGTTAGCGTCGTTATCCATATCCATACCCTCATGCTTACTGTGGTCTGCTTTTTTTGTTGCATCTCCGGTAATTTCGGGATACATCACTACATTCATGTCCATTTGGTTAAGGCTCATCTTCATGCCCATATCGTTCAAATCGCCATTCATTTTCATCATATCGTTCATCATCTTCATCCCCTCGAAATACTTCAATCGTGGGAGTGGAGAAATAAGCTGTTTGACCCCATCACCTATAAAGTAACTCGCAGATTGTGTCCTGTCTTCGGTTGTTGCTAAGAACTCGTAAGCCAAACCATCTTGAGGGATAGTCACTACAATATCGTAAGTTTCAGAAACGGCAATGATTAACCTGTCCACCTCTACAGGCTCAACATCATTCCCATCATTCGCTACTACTGTAATTTTTCCTCCAGCATACCGTAGCCAGAAATATGAAGACGCCCCTCCATTGGAAACACGCAATCTGACTTTGTCGCCTGCTTTTAGCTTTTTACCATCAATTGTTTTCAAATCGGTGCTATGGCTACCATTTATTAGGATTTTATCATAGTAAACGTCACTGACATCCATCGCCAGCATCCGCTTCCACTCGTTTTTTACCTTTACCCCTAATTTTCCCTCCTTAATAGCTTCAACATATGATTGTGTTGCGCCTTTCTTAATGGCCGCCCAATCATTTGCATTGTGTAGCATACGGTTGATATTATCGGGGTTAAGATTTGTCCACTCACTTAATATAATTGGAACGGTCGGCAAATCGTCAATTCCTTTTCTGAATGTCTTATCATCGCTTCTTTTCTTCATGATAAAACTTCCGTACATGCCAATCTGCTCCTGCAATCCTGAGTGGGAATGGTACCAGTGCGTACCATGCTGGATAATCGGAAAACGGTAGGTGTAGGTTGTGCCCGGTGCGATGGGTTTTTGTGTAAGCCAGGGCACACCGTCTTCTTTATTGGGCAGGAACACACCATGCCAGTGAAGTGATGTGCTTTCTTTCAATTGGTTGTGCACCACTATTTCGGCAGTGTCGCCCTCGGTAAAGGTAAGGGTGGGCATGGGGATTTGCCCGTTTACGGCAATTGCCCTTTTTTGCTTACCTGCATAGTTGACAAGCGTATCTTTTACATACAGCTCGTAATGCACCACTCTCTGTGCAAACAGCGTTTGCGTGCAAAGCAGTATCAGCACTGTTTGCAAAATTCTTATAGGTATTTTATTATATCTGTTCATGATTTGAAAAATTTTATTTATGATTTTCTTCTTTATGGTCATAATTATTTTATTGAGGCTTCATCTTTTTGTGTCTACTGTTTTTTCACATACTTGGCATAATTCTCCTTGTTTTCAAAATAAGAAACTTCACCGTTATTTCCTGTCACAGCAATCACCGCATTAGCTTTGTCTACCTGCTTATGGGAATAGGGGTCTATCGCCATCCGAACGGTCGCATCTTTTGGAATACGTTCCTTACACATTTCGCAACATCCGTAATAGGTTTTACCATCAAATTTTACTTCAAACTGCTTTTTGTCGATATAGGCATCGTTGACCATGCAGACTTCATCAGATGGAACCAATTCACCTATTTGGGTAGTATGTCCGGTCCGGCAACAGACTAAAGTCCATACTGTATCCACGCTGTCTTAGGTCTTTAAGCGCCTGCACCATGTCATTGTACTGTACCATAGCTTTCAGACCTGTTATTTAATGGTTTCGACCGTACTGCCGCAGGTAAGCATCTGTGAGCCGTAATATGGGTTTTTAACAGCATTCTCTTTACTTAGCCAATTGGCTCCCTTACCTCCATTGTACATAGGGCAGTGCTGGTAATAAACGGGAGTATCCTGTTTAGACACTTTGGCCAGTGTGTAGATGCTTCCCGAAAGTGCCGCAAAAGCACTTCTTTGTTTTGCAACATCTTTTGATTTTGAAATGCTTTCCGCATTGGCCGTCAAGTCCTGCATCACTTTCATCCAAGCCGTATGTTCCTCTGCCGATAGCTTATTCATATCGACTGCTTTAAGGGATGCAGCCAATTCAGCGGCTTTGGCAGATGCGGTTGCCGCATCGGTTTTTATCAAAGCATCTTTCACTGAAAAGTAGTTGTCAAATACAGCCTTTAGCTGTGATTGGTTTTGGGCTGCATCTTTGTTAGCTGCTATTTGACTATGGTCGTGATTGCCATGTCCGGCATTCATGTCCATTCCAGCCTCCTTGTTTTTGGCAACCGTCTTCACTGGTCTATCATACTGGCAGCAACCAGCCAGTTTAGCATATACGTCATCCGGCGCACGGAACTTCTCACTGTCATAACCAGCCAAAGCGATACGTTTCAGGATTTCATCCTGATTTGTTTTATCGCCATCATAGGTGAGCGTAGCCATCTTGGTATCTTTGTTCCAGTCCACACTGGCTACCTTTTTTACGTTACCTGCCTTTTCGATGGTGGTTTTGCATATACCACAATTGCCGTAAATCTTTACGGTTTCTGTTTTCGCATTCTTGATTTGTGCGAAGCCGTTTATTGATGATAGTAATACGGCGATTACCATCACTATTTTTGATAATGATTTCATAATAATTACATTTTGAGAAACGGGGGATTGATAAACCCATTTCTGTTTTAAATTTTAAATAAATGATACAAATAGGGGATTTGCAAAAGCTGGAACAGCTTCTGACAGGACATACCTATGGCTATCAGGCCATAGTTTTAGATTATTTTAGGCGGTAGCCAAATGGAGAAAAAGCCCGAAGAATAGTAGGCTTCTTTGAAACCGAATTTTTGCTTTTTAGCTGCTGCTAAGTGATTTTTTGCCTTTAATTCGATTATGGTTGGGACATTTAGGGAAGTGGTTGAAGCACCGCACCTGCAAGAGCTGTGTGAACAGCCGCCCCCGCATTTGTCACTTTTGCATTTTTTACAGGATTTGCCCTTGCAACCTTTTTTATGTTCTGATTTTTTGGATTTCTCCTTTGAGCAGGAAGACTGCTCGGTCTTTGTTGAATTTTTGGAACAGGCATAGCTCTGACTTGGCATCATAAAGAAAACCAAACAGAACAATGTCAAAATGCCTATATGTATTCTATAATTTTTCAACGCAACAAAGTTACAAATTAGATTGGTTTTTTATGTGATTTTTAAGATTTTTTTGCTTATCTGAGCAAAACCACCTATCCACTTTTCCAGGATTTACAAAATACCCTTTTTCGCCAACCACAATAAAAAATTGGCCGGAAAAAGGGCATTTCTAAAACAGCTTGCTTATCACTTGAAAATATAACGACTTATTCTACTAACTTCAATATTCTATAGCCACTCCAAAATAAATAATGAAGTATATCGGCAATACTATTCTGAAAAAATCTATCATACCCTGATTTATTTTTATTAGTTAAACTTCATTCGTTGTATTCTTACTGCATTCAATATAGCCAATAATGCCACACCTACATCAGCAAATACAGCTTCCCACATTGTGGCTAATCCACCTGCACCAAGTATCAATACAATGGCTTTCACTCCAAATGCTAAAGCAATATTTTGCCAAACTATTTTCTTTGTCTGTTTACCGATATTGATTGCCATTGGTATTTTACTCGGCTTATCGTCTTGTATTACTACATCGGCGGTTTCAATAGTAGCATCGCTTCCTAATCCACCCATTGCTATACCTACATCGCTCAATGCCACAACGGGAGCATCGTTTACACCATCGCCCACAAAGGCAACGCTTTCATTTTTGGCTTTTATCTCTTTGACTTTATTTACTTTATCTTCGGGCAATAAATCGCCAAAGGCATTGTTAATTCCTAATTTATCGGCAACAAACTTTACTACGGTACTTTTATCTCCGCTTAGCATTGTGGTTTTTACCCCTAATGCTTTCAGTTTGTCTATGGTTAGCTGTGCATCTTCTTTTATGCTGTCGGCAATGGTAATGTAGCCTACAAATTTTCCATCGTAAGCAATAGCAATTAGGGTGTAAACAATTGTAGTTGGATCTAAATCATAACTGATGTTGAATTTATCCATCAACTTAAAATTCCCTACCAATAATTCTTTCCCTCTTACATTGGCTTTCAAACCGTGACCTGCAATTTCTTCTGTATTTTCTAATTTTATGCTGCTATCAATCTCGCCAACATATTGATGTATAGCTGTAGCAACAGGGTGTGTACTTTGACTTTCCAGTGCGTTGACCATTTTCAGGATTTCGTCTTTATTAAATTCCGGTTTTAATACCACTTCCTGCACCTTGAAAACACCTTCTGTCATTGTACCTGTTTTATCCATCACTACATTTTGAATGTTGGCAATTACATCTAAAAAGTTGCTTCCTTTAAATAAAATTCCATTTTTGGAAGCGGCTCCGATGCCACCAAAATAACCCAAAGGAATACTGATGACTAAAGCACAAGGACAAGAAATAACTAAGAATACCAATGCTCTGTACAACCATTGACTAAATATATAATCACTCACAAAAAAGTAAGGAACTACGGTAATTAGCACTGCCAACAACACAACAATCGGGGTGTATGTTTTTGCAAATTTTCGGATGAATAATTCTGTCGGTGCTTTTTGTGCGGTGGCATTTTGTACTAATTCCAAAATTTTAGAAAGCTTGCTATCGGTATATGCGGTAGTAACTTTTACCTGTGTAACGGTTGTTAGGTTTATCATTCCTGCCAATACGGTTTGGCCTTTGGTTTTAGTATCTGGTTTGCTTTCCCCAGTAAGTGCAGCGGTGTTGAATGATGCAGTTTCGGATAATAATTCGCCGTCTAATCCTAATTTTTCTCCTGGTTTTAATTGAATGATACTGCCTATATTAACAGTTTCAGCTTTTACGGTTTTTGCTTGATTGTTTTCTAAAACAGTTACTTCATCTGGACGTTGGTCGAGCAAAGTTTTAATATTGGCTTTAGCTCTTGTTACCGCCAGTGTTTGGAATACTTCGCCAACGGCATAAAACAACATCACGGCTACGCCTTCAGGGTATTCGCCAATGGCAAAAGCTCCTATGGTGGCAATGCTCATCAATAAAAATTCTGAAAATACATCGCCTTTTCTGATGCTTTCAAATGCTTCTTTTATTACAGGTAATCCAACAGGCATATAGGCTACGGCATACCAAACAATCCTTATCCAACCTGTAAACCATTCGGGTTTCAGGACATTATCAAAGTAAATGGCTATGAGTAACAGCACTAATGAAATAATGCTTGGCAAAAACATTTTAATAGTGCTGTTTTTACTAATTTCCCTGCTGTGTTTGATGGTGTTATCCTTTTTTTCAACTGCACAACAGGCATCATCTATCATCTCTTTTGCATCTGCATTGGTGTATATTTTTTCTTCTTGTGTACAACAGAGCTGTTTACCGTCTTTGTCGTATATATGTTTATGTTCCATAGTCAAGTTTCTTTTATGATTATTTTCACTTGTTTTATAGTCTAAATTTTATTCCTCCGTTGATTACAAACCCGTCCAACGGTGCATAGATGTCTCTAAAAACAGGGTTGGTTATTGTGCCTGTATAGATGTTGTCAAAACGTGTCTGCCTTGTATCAAGGAAGTTTTCAAAGTTGATATACAAAGAGAACCGTTCCCAAATCTTTTCAGCCATAAAGCCACATATAACATAGTCTTTTCCTGTTGTTCCGTCATTAAGTTTTTGCTGACTAAAATAATAGGCTTCCAAACCGATTTTCCATTTATCCTCTATTTCATACATAAGTACAGAGTTAATGCGATGTTTTGGTGTTAGTGGATTTTCGGTATTTGTTCCGTTTTCAATCAATCGGGTATCGGTAAAGGTGTAGCCCAAAAACAATTTAAAATCATCATAACCGATTTTGATATTTGTTTCTGTTCCTTTGGTATGAATGTAGCCCGATGAATTCATGAACTGATATGTATTTGTAGCTATATTTTGAAGCAACAAAGGATTGTCTAAATAGGTGTAAAAGAATAAATGATTTATGCTAAATGTCCAATCATCGCCAATATTAGTACGGTAATTTATGTCTGCATTTGCTCCGTAGCTCTTTTCTAATTTATTGGTATTATCATAAATAGGCATTACGTTTTGATATTGTATGCGCTCGCTTTCTTCGGTAAAAATGGTTGGTGTTTTGTAGCCAAATCCGCCCCCGATACGTGAAGTCAATCCGTTTGCAATCCTAAAAATTGCCGATACTCTTGGCAAAAAAACAGCTCCGTAATCTATCACGTAATCCGTTCTTAAACCTGTTTCTAATTGAAGCCAATCCGTAGCCTTAAAAGAATTTTGAACGAAAGCCCCGAATGTCGTTTGATTGTAATCCCTTAACGGAAATGAGGTAATTTGTTTTTCTTTGAAGTTATCCGTCCAAATATTAACACCTGTTATCCATTCAGACTTTTCTTTGCTGTGGGTATAGCTCGCTTCCGTAAAAGTGGCTGTTTGCGTTCCCTCAAACTCGTAATTGGGAATAGCTGTATTACGGTTAAAATAACTTACGCTGTTTTTGACTTGGACAAAACTGTTTTTATTTACTGTATGGTCAAAAACAAATTGTGTGGAATAACGCTGTGTTTTGTTTTCCTCGAAAAACTGGTGTGTGTTGTCCGCTTTGCCCTTTATATAAAGCATGTCGCCACCCAAACGGTTTTCAATGGTGGCGTTGATGCCAAAGTTCATTTTAGTTTTATCATTGAAGTAAACAAATAACTTGGGGTTCAATACATACCTTTCAAATTGGGGAATGGCAGAAAGTCCGATTTGTGCAGGGTCGTAAGCTACGTTTCGGTTGTGCGAAGCGAATATTGTTGTTCCGA
This sequence comes from Ornithobacterium rhinotracheale, assembly GCF_022832975.1. NCBI lineage: Bacteria > Pseudomonadati > Bacteroidota > Flavobacteriia > Flavobacteriales > Weeksellaceae > Ornithobacterium > Ornithobacterium rhinotracheale. Next base: position 8,421 of record NZ_CP094847.1, read on the forward strand.
TTTTATTAAACTTTTGTCCGTAAAAACCGTTGATGTCCAATCCTCTGCCCGATGTTCCGTTTAAATGAAAACGCAAATCCCTTTCTTCCGTTGGTGTCTTGGAAATTAAGTTTACCAAGCCTGCTATTGCTCCACCACCGTACAGCGTAGATGTTGAACCCTTAATAACTTCAACCTGCTTTAAGTCAAGCGGTGGAATTTGCAACAAACCTAACCCACTTGAAGCACCGGAATAAATCGGGAAACCGTCTTTTAAAATTTGCGTATATCGCCCGTCAAGTCCCTGAATACGAATAGAAGCATTGGCAGACGTTGCGGAAGTTTGCTGCGTTTGTATGCCTGTGCTTTCACTTAAAAGCATACGAATATCGCCTGCTTTCATATTTCCTTTTTCGTCCAATTCTTCACCTCCGATAAATTCAATACGGGTAGGAATATTTTGTATGCTTCTCGTGCTTCTGGTAGAGGATATGACAATTTCGTCTAACTCCACTGAACTTTCTTTGAGTAGGATTTCAATCGGAGCTGTATCTTCTAACGGAAAATTAAAGCTGTCGGTACGTTGGGCAAAACCGATATAACTAAATTGAATTTCTTGCAAACCGTTTGCAATACCTGTTAATATAATCTGTCCGTTTTCATCGGAAATTGTGGCGATTGTAGTGCCTGTTACCTGTGCGGTTACGCCCATTAAAGGCTCTTTTTTTTCGCTGTCTTTAATTACAGCTTTGAACGTATTTTGTGCATATACACAAAGGTTTAGTGTCATAAAAAATGACACAAAGAGTATTTTTTTCATTGTTGTAAAAATGATGCTTAATGTGAAGAAATAAACAATTACGATGCAAAGCATCGTTACTAACTAACTTGTGCCGAAGCACTATACATTAAGCGATTTGTGGTGGATGCCAAATAGAATAGGGGAAGCCAGAAATAGGTAACGTAGTTATTACTCCTAATTTCTTTTCAGGTAATTGGAAAGAGTTAGCAATTGAAAAATAAAATGACGTTATTACAAACCCCGTACAGGTATTACATTTAGAAAAAGGGGAGCAACAATCCATCCCGCAATCATCGTTGTCTTGTTCTTGACTGTCTGTTGTTTGTTGTGCGAGGTCAAGGCATTTATCTTCCATAAAGCAAGGTGCTGTTGATAACACCAACACCATTAAAGCTAATATGAATGATAAATATTTCATTATGCAAAGATACTGAAAAAATTAGACACTATCCCATAAAGTGTGTAAGTTAAAAAGAGAGTCTTAGGTTTTATAGTCTAAGTCTTTGGTCAAAAATAAGCATAAATTGGTTTAAAACCAACCCCCAATTTCTAATAGGCATCGACCATTTCTTAGTGGCTTCTCTTATAGAGAGATATACTGACTTCATAACCGCCTCATCGGTAGGGAAAGACATCTTATTTTTGGTGTATTTACGGATTTTTCCATTAAGATTTTCGATTAAATTAGTGGTATAAATAATTTTACGGATTTCTAAAGGAAAGTCGAAAAATACGGTCAATTCTTCCCAATGATCTCTCCAAGACTTCACGGCATATGAGTATTTATCTTCCCATTTTTCAGCAAAATCATCTAAAGCTAGTTTTGCCGCCTCTCTGTTAGGGGCAGTATAAATATTCTTCATATCGGCTGTAAAGTCCTTTCTGTCCTTCCAGGCCACATATTTACAAGCATTTCTAATTTGTTCATTTGTCTTTATTTTTTTTCTTTTTATTGAAAAAGAGAAAAAAAGATAAGGAGCAGCCTTAAACCTCCCTAAAAAGAAATCAGGATTAAAAAATAAGGTTCCAATTAAAACTAGTAAGAATACTATAAATTCATTTTTAAGAAAAAGACACTCTATTCTTTTCATGTATTTAATCTAAATTCTTTTCTTTTGCTTCTATATAGTTTCTTTGATTGATGGTATTTAATAGTCTTTCTTGTTGTTCTTGATACCAAATTTCGTTTCTCTTCGACATTTCTAATTCTTGGACTAGCATTTTAATTTTATCTAATAGTAAGGGATATTCTACTAATCTTTTGTGGAACTCTTGATATTCTTCCTCGGTAAAATACTCTACCCTGTCAAATTCATTTTCGTTGTCGTTTAGTGTCGTTTGGTGTCGTTTGGTGTCGCTTAAATCCTTTCTGTTTATCAATTCTAATATTTGTAAAACATTGTTGTTGAATATTTTATTGTTAGGCGACAGGCTGTCGCGTAGTGTCGCAAGCTGTCGCTGTATTGTTCGAACAGAAACACCTATAATTTCAGCCATTTGAGAAGTTGTATATTTAGTATCCATAATAATATTTAGTCTTTAAATTTCTTTTTCATTTCGGCAATGAAAAACCCAGCAGGGTTTCCTATTCCAAATTTTCTTACCATTCCATTTATATCTTGACACCAATCCATAAATTCGGGGCTTCTTGTTGCTTTTAAGAGAATTTCTTTGTTGTTCTTTATTCCTTTTTCTTCAAAGTTGAAATAGTCTTTTAAAACTCTTAAATGTTCCTTAGAGAAGTCCCAGCGTAGAGAAATTTGTTTATCCAAATCTTTGGTCTCTAAACTTTCATCTCTGTTTTTAGGAATAGAGAATGGTTTAAATTTTATGTGGGTAAATCTTCTACCTGTCTTTATGGTTTCGTATTTGAAAGAATAGGGAGCCTTTTCAGTTAATTCCTTTTGAGCAGTATCTATTACTCTTTTTATGAAATCTGAAGATTTTTGATATTTCCCATCGATTTTAAACATCTTTTTAAGCTCTTCGATATCGTATATTATAGGCTCCTTTTTCCCAGAGAAAAGCTCATAAAATCGCATAGAATATTCGCTTTTAAACTCCATAGCTACTTTTATCTCGTATTTACGATATCCCTTAGAAAAATCAAGAAAAGCATCGAAAATGCGTTTGTGTAGTCTAAATCTTACTATTGAATTTCCTTGAGTAGATAATCCCACTATTTCTGGAGATTCAATAATGCGTATGATGCTCCAAGAATCATCATCTTGAAATTCAAATTTTTTATCATTAAGTCGTAAAAAGGCATCTTTAACACGGTCGTAATGGTTTGCGTTATCTATGAGAAAGGTGTTTAAATCCATTTGGAATAGATAATCTCCAAATAAATCTTTATTAATTAAGTACTTTTCATTTAGTTTTAATCCTGTTGTGTACTTTTGTAGATGCTCTATTATCCTGTAAAGAACACGCTTTTCATTTACATTGAAATCATACCTCGCAGTAGTTATTACATAGGATTGGATAAGGTCTTTATTGTTTATTTTCATAAGATTAAAAATCTATTAATTAAAAAGCGACAGACAAATATAGTAAGTCTTTTTTATTACCCAAAATGTCGCTTTTTAATTTTTTCAACAAAAAGAGACATTGAAGTCGTGTATGTCTCATGAGTTACCCAATATGTCGTATTTAGTTCTAAAACCAGTACCCAATATGTCGAAGTTAGTACCCAATATGTCGACTTTAGAAAAAAACAAAACCTCTCAAACCCTTTATACATAAGAGTTTGCGGAGATTGAAAAAAAATCGGTAAGTCATTAGTAAGTATTGACTTTATAGGTAACTCATAAAAAATTCAATTTTTGAAGGTTTTTTTAAGCATAAAAGCAATTCCGCAAATGGGATTTTAACATTTTTATAAGGTTTTTGTTTTTTGAAAAAGAAAAAAGTTGCGCAAAAAAAGAAAAGTTATATTATTGTATAATAATCAAAAAATCAATTAGATATGAGTACTATTGTAGTAAAAGCTGAAATAAAAGATATGGACATTCCTTTGTTTAAGGCTATTTTTCAAAGAGTTAATGCTAAAAATATAAGCTTTGAAAAAAGTGATAATGAACAATTGGATAAAAATAAATTTTATGAAGAAATAGAAGAATCTTTAAACCAAGTAAAAACAGGACAGATAATAGAAGTTGGAAGTTCTTCCAAAGAATTGCAAGATTTTTTAAATTCATTATAATGGATAGTAACTATAAAATCACTTAAAAGTTTTTGCTTTTAAATTCTTCTGTAAAATCCGAATAATCCTCAATTTTAAAAGCTCTGATATCTCTTACAGAAAGACAAAACCATTTTATATTTTTCAGAGTTTCAATGGTTTTAAATAAAGTTCTCAAATCTCCCTCTGTAGCATAGGTACTTCCTTGAATCCAATAAAAATTATTAGACTCTAATATTTTTTTTATCTCCGAATAAGCATTGTGATAAGGATCCCCATAATTCTCCTTTAAATCAGAAATGTTCATATCAAATGCTATTGCGTACATGATGATTGATTTAAAGGTTTAAACATATCTTTTTTTTCGAAAAAAATACTTCCGTTATCAGTTTTTACATTGATAACTAATCCTACAAAAGGATTAGTATCAATTTTAATAATTGAGCCTTTAATCCATTCTTTTTCACCAGTCACTTGAGGAGCTATCAGAACTTCATCTCCTACTTTAAATTTTGATTTTTGTTTGGTAATGGTTTCCATAGATAAAAATTTTATAAACCGCCCAGAATTGGGCGGTGGTCTAAACTTGCGTTTATTGCACAATTTCGGCGCTTGTTCGGTTGCTCCTCAGCAGAGCCGAACTCCCTCCTAATTGCTCTACAAATATACAAAAAATAAAGTTCAAAGATATGAATAAAAGGAAAAATTTATATCTTTGGAGAGAAAGGTTAGAATTTTTAGGTCAAGCAGTAAGAAAAGACAGTCAAAACCTAACACTTAGAGTGTTCAAATTTTGTCCGTTTTTCTTCTGCTTGGTTTGCTCCCTTCGGTCTCAAACAATCAAAAATTCTAAAGAATTTTTGAAACAAAAAGAAATCAAAAATGGAAGAACTCTATGAATTATTTTCTACCGAAAATGTAGAAAAATGGGAAAAAGAAATTACAAGAAAAGAACAACTTCGCACCTATGGAAAGTTAGGGGGACGCCCCTTGATAGGCGATAGTAAAAAAACAGAAAAAATCACAATTCGCTTATCTCCAATGGAGAAAAAACAAATAAAAGAGAAAGCAGAAAAAAGTAAATTGAGCTTACCTGAATTTTTTCGTAGGTCAGCAATGGGAAAGCCATTGCCTAATGCGGATAGGAATAAAGTTTTACTAGAGTATCGAACAAATTTCAAAAGACTCAGTAATTTTTTTTCGTCTAGTATTTGGAGCAAAGAAGAGCGGACAAAATTTAAAGAAGAAATCAGTCATCTCATCTCAAAAATAGAGCAAAGTTTATGAGTATTATAGCAAGAGCAAAGAGTGTAAAAGGAAGTTTAAAAAGTGCCGAATACAAGGAAAATAAAGAGAAAAAATCGGTATTAATCTTCCAAAATCATTTAAACGGAGAAAATTATAGGGAAAGGTGGGATGAAATGAGAACGATAGCCAAACTCAATCAAAGAACCGCAAAGAAGTTTTTAGAAGTAGTATTGAGCCCAGCTACAGCAATAGGAAAAACCTATCAGTTTGAAGACTGGGAAAGATTAGCGAAAGAGTTTACTCGAAAAATAGGCGCTGAAGAGAATCAGTGGTATGCAGTATTGCACCAAAACACCGATCAGCCCCATTTGCATATATCAATAAACAGGATAAACTTTGAAGGTAAGAACACGATAGATTCAGGGTTTATTGGGAAAAAAGCAGGCATTATAGCTGATGAATTAGCAAGAGCAAGAAAATTAAAGACCGCCAAGGAATTAACGCAAGATAAAAAGAGGGCTATATTAAGCGTTTTAAACGATTCTTTACGGAAATCCACATCATTACAAGACTTGGAAAGGGAAATGGCTTTAAATGGCTTAAAATTAATCTTAAACTCTAATTCAAGTGGCTATTATGGAGGAAGAATTATTCCCATAGATGAAATAAACGAAAATCCGAGCAGAAGAGAAGAATTAAGCAAAAAAGGATTTAAGTTTTCAGAGCTTGATAGAAAATTAAAAGTAAACAATCTTTTAGAAATTATAGAGCAGAACCGAAGAAATCAGGAACGACAACAAGAACAAGACAGGTATAGGGGACTAAGGAGATAAAAAATTAAGTAAAAACCAAAAAAAGCAAAATGTCAGAGAAAAACCCATTAGAAATATTAAAAGAAATAGGAGAAAATCTTTCAGCTCAAAATAGAGAGCTTTCAGAATTATTGAAAAAAAACAAGTCTGTAGTAGCAGAAAATTCCCAAATAAAAGAATCTATTCTTACCTCATTAGGACAAATAGACAAAGGAAATCAAATAAGATTGGAATTATATGAACGTATAAGAACTGATATCAATGAGGATGTATCTAAGTTTATTGATATAACAGAGGAATTTCCTAAGAAGATGGAACAAGAAATGAAAAACTTGAAGTT